>JAUILJ010000936.1 GCA_030433055.1 Polyangia bacterium | reverse complement strand
ACCCGGATATCGACAAGGTGGCCTTCACCGGCTCGACCGCCGTGGGCAAGCAAATCCAGAAGGTGTTGGCCGGCACAGGCAAGCGCATGACGATGGAGCTCGGCGGCAAGGCCGCGAACATCGTCTTCGCGGACGCGGCCCTCGACCAGGCGGTTGAAGGCATCATCAACGGCATCTACTTCAATCAGGGCCACGTCTGCTGTGCAGGCTCTCGCTTGCTGGTCGAGGAGTCGATCCATGATCAGCTGATCGACAAGCTCAAGGACCGCATGCAGTCACTGCGCCTCGGCGATCCGCTGGACAAGAACACGGACGTCGGCGCCATCAACTCGAAGGCGCAGCTCGAGCGCATCAAGCACCTGGTGGAAGCCGGTGAGGCCGAGGGCGCCGAGCGCTTCAGCATCCGCTGCGATCTGCCTGAAAAGGGCTACTTCTTCCCGCCCACGATGTTCACCCGGGTCTCCCAGTCGAGTCGCATCGCCCAGGAGGAGATCTTCGGGCCCGTGCTCAGCGTCCTGACCTTCCGGACCGAGGCTGAGGCATTGGACAAGGCGAACAATACCTTCTATGGGCTTTCCGCGGGGATTTGGTCGAATAAGGGCGCCCGGCTCTTCGACATCGCCACCAAGCTCGAGGCTGGGGTGATCTGGGGCAACACCTACAACCAATTCGATGCCACGAGCCCGTTCGGTGGCTACAAGGAGAGCGGCTTCGGCCGCGAGGGTGGCCGACATGGATTGGCCGCGTACCTGAACGTCGACTGAGGCGGGACGAGGAAGCAATGAGCGAAGAACGCAGAGATCCTACGGCAGATCGCCGTCGCCCTGGGGCGCATCCCGCGCGGCTGGGTGTGAAGAAGACTTGGAAGATGTACGTCGGCGGGGCCTTCGTACGCAGTGAATCGGGACGGTACCTGGTGACACAAGACGGCTCGGAGAACTTCTGTCGCGCCTCTCGCAAGGACGTGAGAGATGCCGTGAAGGCGGCGCTTGGCGCCCAGTCTGGCTGGCGCAAGCGCACCGCGATGAACCGCGGCCAGATCCTGTATCGCCTCGCGGAAGTGATGGAGGCTCGACGTCGGGAGCTGGAGAGCAGCTTGCTCCAGGCGGCTGCCGGGCAGAACGGGGCTGCGCCTGGCGGTTCCGACGCGGCGCAGGAGGTCGATGCGGCCATCGATCGCGTGGTCTGCTATGCGGGCTGGGCCGACAAGTTCCAGTCGCTGCTCAGCTCGAGCAACCCGGTGGCAGGCCCGCACTTTGGCTTCTCTGTGCCGGAGCCGGTGGGTGTGGTGGGGATCCTCGCGCCGGAGCGACCGAGCCTGCTCGGCTTGATCGGCGCAGTGTGCCCTGTGGTGGTGAGCGGCAACACATGCGTCGTCGCCGCGAGCGATCGGGATCCGCGCACGGCCATCGCGGTAGCAGAGTGCTTGGCGACCAGCGATTTTCCCGGTGGCGTCATCAACATCCTGACCGGTGCTCGAGACGAACTGGCGGAGCCGCTCGTGCGCCACAAGGGCGTGCGCGCGGTCGATCTGTGGAACGTCGATGGCGAGCAGGCCAGGCGGCTCGAAGACTTCGCCGCGGACAACGTCAAGCGTGTTCAGCGCCGCGTCTTCGAGGAGCTCGACTGGTACGACGCGCGCACCGAGGGCCCCGGCTTCATCGAGAGCTTCGTCGAGATCAAGACGGTGTGGCACCCGATGGGAGCCTAGGCCCCGGCTCCTGCGGCCGCAGACGTACGTTGGGGCGCTTCTTGGGCGCCCCGCGCCTGCGTCGCGCAGGGATTTTTGGGGGGGAGTGCGCGCTGCGCAGCAAGCGTGGTGCCTAGTCGCCCATGGCGAACATCGCCAGGTCGATGGCGTCGATGCGCTCTTCCAGGTCCGGATTGTCGTTTCCGTCGTGATACAGCGCTAGCTTGAGTTCGCGCTTGGCAGAGCCCATGTCGCCCGCGTTGAGGAACTCGTCAGCGCGGCTGGCGCACAAGCGGGCAGACGGAGTCTTGCAGATGTCCTCCAGCGTCTTGACGCTGGTGTCTCCCATCGGCGCTGTGCGCGGGATCTCCCCCGCCTCCAGGCGCAGGTGGCCTTGAGCGAGGGCCAAGTCGTACTTCGAACGTAGCCCCGGATCCATGAGGACTCGATAGGCCTCTGCGCCGCGCTTGAACACCCGCCGCACGAGCTCGGATCGCTCGGGATCTGCGTCGACGTGACTATCCGGGTGGAAACTTAGCGCAAACTCGTGAAACGCGAGCTTGATCGAGCGCTCGTCCGCGATGTCTAGCACGCCGAGCAGCTCGTAGTATGTCGAGTCGTCGAGTACGTCGGCCCACGCGTCGAGGCGCGCCTCGAATTCTTCTTGGTCGGCGTCACTCATCGGGCATTCCTCTCGGCGCGGCGGCTCACATCGGGTGCGCTTGTTGGCGTGCTTGCAGTGCCTGTATGTCTTGCTCCGGGAGACCCACCAGGCGGATCACGGCGCTCGTGGCTTGGCCTGTCTGAGTGTCACGCGCGGACACGTTGAGCATGCCGTTGGTGTCGAGGGCGAAGGTCACCGCGATGGACACCTGGCCGCGCGGGGCAGGCCGCAGGCCGAGCAGCTCCAGCTCGCCGAGGAGGGTGTTGTCCTCGAAGCGTGACGACTCACCCTGGCTGACCCGCAGCCGGACCGCCGTCTGGTTGTCCCGAGCGGTGACGAACTGCCGGGTCTCTTCGCAAGGCACCGGCGTATTGCGTTGGATGATGCGGTCACAGTAGCCGCTCACGGTCTCGACAGTGAGGCTGAGCGGGGTGACGTCGACCAGCAGGGGACTGCTCGGGGAGGCCGCCCGAGGTGGGGGCGCGGCGAGCGCGCTGGGGTGAGGTGGCGCGGGCATGTCGCGGATCACCGGATCTGCGTGAGATCCAAGCCCCATGGTCGTAGCGAGCGGGGGCCGAGCGGGAGCTACAGGGGCCGTCCCAGGCTCGTGGAAGGGGCTCTGCGCCGCCCGCGTCGTTTCCGCGAGGTTGATCGGCTGGTCGAGCTGCGCCGTACGGTTCAGGGGCGGTGGCGCGCGGCGCGGGGACTCGAGCGCCTGCGTTTGGCCGAGCCCAGGGGGCACTTCGCGTCTCACCGTCTCGCTGAGTGGGTCTTTGGCTACGTAGGTCTGTTCGCTCGAACCGGGAACGTCGGGCACCGGCAGCTCGTCTTCGAACTCGAAGCCAGCGCCTCCGGGTGGAGTCGGAGCATGGCGCACCAGCGTTACTTCGTCGGTGGACGT
>JAUILJ010000935.1 GCA_030433055.1 Polyangia bacterium | reverse complement strand
CTTCGAGCACTGGGGCCTCAGGCGCCTGAGTTTTCAGAGCCTAGAACTGCGCGAGGAACCGTGGATCGTTCTCGAACAGCACCCGAATGTCGGGGATGCCGTAGCGCAACATCGCGACCCGCTCCACGCCCAGGCCGAAGGCAAAGCCGGTAAAGCGCTCCGAGTCGATGTTGCAGTGCTCGAGCACCGCGGGGTGCACCATCCCGCAGCCCAGCACTTCGAGCCAGCGCGTGCCCTTGCACACCCGGCAGTCGCCCTTGGTCGTTTCCGTGCAGAACACGCACTCGACGTCGAGCTCGGCGCCCGGCTCGACGAAGGGAAAATAGCTCGGGCGGAAGCGCACCGAGACGTGCTCGCCGTACATGCGCTGGGCGAACGCCGTGAGCACGCCCTTGAGGTGGGCGAAGCTGACGTTCTCGTCGACCAGGAAGCCCTCGATCTGGTGGAACATCGGCGAGTGGGTGACGTCATCGTCACGCCGAAACACCGCGCCGCCACTCACCACGGCCATGGGGGGTTCGTGGCGGCTCATCTCCCGAACCTGGACGTTCGAGGTGTGGGTGCGCAGCAGCACGCGGGCATCTGCCGGGGCGCCTTCGACCTTCACCCAGAAGCTGTCCTGCATGTCCGTCGCCGGGTGATCCGGCGGAAAGGCGAGCTTGGTGAAGTTGTTGCTCTCGAGCTCGACCTGAGGCCCCCAAGCGACGCTGAACCCGAGGTCCCGGAAGGTGTCGAGGATCTCGTCCCGCACCTGGGTCAACGGGTGCAGGTGGCCCCGAGGGGCCGGCGAGCGGCCAGGCATGCTGAGGTCGAATGGCGTCGCTTCCAGATCCGCCTTGCGAGCGGCAGCGCCGAGCTCCTTCAAGCGGGCTTCGAAGCTCTGCTCCACCTCTTGCTTGGTCGCGTTGACGGCTTCCCCAAGCTCGCGACGCTTGTCGGCCGGCACTTTCCCCATCAGCTTCAAGAGCTGGGTGAGCCGGCCTTTCTTGCCGAGTAACTCAGCGCGCGCAGCACGCAGGTCTTGCTCGGAACTTGCAGCAGCAAATTGCGCGCGGAAATCTTCACCGAAGGCGCTGAGGCCGCTCTCGATCTCAGCCGTCGGATCCATCGCCGCGCGCGTTTCGCAACATCAACCGGCTTGCGCCGCGAGCTCGGTCAGCGCCTTGAAGGCGCTGGGATCGTTGACGGCCATGTCGGCCAGTACCTTGCGATCCAGCTCCACACCGGCCTTCTTCAGCGCACCCATCAGGCGGGAGTAGCTGGTGCCGTGCTCATGGCAGGCGGCGTTGATGCGGACAATCCACAGCCGACGAAAGTCGCGCTTACGCAGCTTGCGGCCGACGTAGGCGTACTGCCAGCTCTTCCACAGCACGCGCAGCGCCTGACGGAAGCGATTCTTGCGACCTCCCCAAAAGCCCTTGGTCTGCTTGAGCACACGCTTGTGCCGACGACGGGGGCTGGGGCCTCTCTTTACGCGGGGCATTCTCTGACTCCTCTACGATCAGCCGTAGGGCAAAAGCAGCTTGACGCGCTTCTCCATGGCCTTGTCGACCATGTCGTTGTCACGCAGGCGGCGCTTCCGCTTGCGGGACTTGCCAATCATGTTGTGCTGCAGACCCATCTTCGGGCGGCGTACACGGCCGGAGCCGGTGAGCTTGAAGCGCTTGGCTGCAGCGCGGTTGGTCTTCATCTTGGGCATGGTCGACTCCAGCGGGGCCGCGCTGTAGCGCGCTTCCCGCGCGCCCACCAGGAAAGAATTCGCTCCGGCGGGCTGCGATACTCAAACTCGCGCCGCGAAGGGCGCGAGCCGCAACACGAAGCAAGGGCCTCGTGGGGCCGGGCGTTATGACGGATGCAGCGAGCCTAGTCAAGCCACGTGATGCGACCACGGCGAGGTGGCTTTGGCCCGCAGGTGGAGAGGGGTTGGCTCTCACCCCCTCTTTCCCCGCCAACCGCTGCAGACGACGCCCAAAGCACTGAACTACTGAGCATCGGGGTAACACATCAGGTAGCGCTCGACGCGCAGGGCAGCTCCGCTCGATCGCCGCTGAATCCAGGCGACCGCGACCTTGTCTTCTCCGCTCACGGCGATCTTCGGTTGATCCGGTGAGCCCTCGTCGTCTCGGATGGTCAGCGTACTGGTGGCCAGGACCTCCGGGTCGGGCTTGCCGCTGACGAGCTTGATGCTGCTGACCGATAGCTCGAGCTTCGGCGGGCTGGAGCCGACGTCCGGGATGGCGCCTAGGATATTGAGCACGTTGGGCTCGATCTCGCGCTGGATGACGCCGAACGTGGGGTTGCGAACGCCGGGGCTCGCCGAGCGACCCTCAGCGCCACAGGTCGAAGCCAGGCAGCCTCCGTTGCCACACGCCATGGAGGCGATGTCGGAGATGGCTGACTCGCCTTGCGCGCGGGACCACCAGGTGTACCAGTAGTTGCCAACGATCCGCACGGAACCAGCGCCAGTGACAGGAAGAGTCTTGTCATTGATGCAGGAGGCGACCGGGACCGGCGTGCCGTCTTCGATCTGGGTTCGGATTGCGTCGTCAGTGACGACCAGGATGCCCGGGTGGGTGCCGTCGTCGAGGGGTGCGATACCTCGGGGGCTGGCGGCGACCATCGACCACGAGCGCATGCTGTCGTCCAGAGGGACGAACACGGCGCTCAGTCGGGTGAGCCAGCCGACGTTGATTGTGCTGCCGGTCTGCCAGAGCAGCGGGTTGCGGGTGAGATCAGGCACCGCGAACTTGGATAGCGTGCTGCTGAGCTGCCCGAGGCCGTCAGAGATGATGTCGAAGTTCTCGTCGAGGGCGATCAGGTAGACGTCAGCGTCCTGGTTGGCTTGGGTGCGGGCGGCAAGGGCGATGTAGATGCGAGTGGTCAGGTTCTCGACCAGGGCGACCATCCCGGCGCCGCTGGCGGGCTCATAACCTGCCAGGGGTGTGCCCTGTTTGAGCGTACTGAAGCGGGCCCCCTCGGTGAAGGTCGTCGCATCGCCCGTGCGCCCGAAGCTCCACAGGGTGAGGTCGTCCTTCCCCGCATCACGCGCGAAGCGTGAGAGGTAGAATTTGCCGCCGGCGCTCACGAGGCCGATGTTGTGCACGTCATCTAGCGGCTGGGTGACACTCATTCCGTCCGGAACCACGTTCTGCGGCTCGTAGATGCAGGTCGGCTGCTCGCCGCTCGTGTCGCAGCTGTCTTTCGTGCAGGGATCCTTGTCACCGCACACGCCGCACGCCGTGCCACCATCCAAGCCCC
>JAUILJ010000934.1 GCA_030433055.1 Polyangia bacterium | reverse complement strand
TACGTCAAGGCTTGCCGCGAGGAAGTACTGAACCGCGCCAGGATATGGGTACCGAACACCTGTTCGATAGGTTGGCTAAACATGCACATGCCTTGGCTCCCCTCGGTTTGAAAAGTCACGACTCGCAGGTGATGAATACGCGAAGCAGCCGTACCTCACTCAGCGGAGCCGGGGTCACTTCGCCGTCGATTTCCAGCGGCACGCCCGGGGGCAGTATCAACCCATCGCGCAGGTGCATGGTCGTCGCGTAGTCCTCGGATTGTTCGAAGAGGATCTGGTGCTCGAGGTCAAGCGGGATGCGCAGGCGGCGGTCGAACAAGACGGACCGGGCGTTGGAGATCCTCAGGTGCAACCAAGCACCGGCGTAGAAGTCTCCAGCGCGATCCACGAACGCGCTCGGCGGCTGCTCTTTGCTGAAGAACGAGCGAGTACTGCGAGCTTTGACGTCAAAGAAGAGCCCCGACGACGAACGCGAAAAGACCACCTGGTCCGTGAAGGCTCCGGGAGTGAGGTCCCGAGACCAGAGCGCGGTCGCGCGTCTGCGCCGCGTCCGCAGCAAAGACACGAGCCCCCAGGCGACCATGCAACCGATGAACAGTACCATCAGCACCGCAAACGTTACGACCACAACGCCCTTCCACATGGGTCGTCAGTTGGTGAGCGCTGCGATGCGCCCCTCGACTCCGACTTCCAGATCGACCCCCGTATCGCCGCTTGTTT
Organism: Polyangia bacterium; assembly: GCA_030433055.1. Lineage (GTDB taxonomy): Bacteria > Myxococcota_A > Polyangia > Polyangiales > Polyangiaceae > JAHBVY01. The sequence goes on along the minus strand of JAUILJ010000934.1, from coordinate 2,543 downwards.
CTACCAGGTATTGAGCAACCGCCTCATCAATGGTCGGCCCCGGAACCGCGGGCGCCTCGAACAGCGACGGGTCACCTGTCCCGCCATAACGAACGTAGTCGGCGATCGCGACGTTGTACGTGCGCGAATCGTCGTTCGCGATCGGAGTGCCATCCTCGAGCTCGACGGAAGCAACACGTTCACCAGCGACAGCCCGAGGATCGAACCGCACCCTCACCCCGGAAACCTGGAGAAACTCGCCGTGACCTTTGACTCCGTCGAACGTGGACACCCCATGCTCCAGCTGCTCCCAGACCTGTAGACCAGTCAGTTCCATCGTGTGAATGCGATTACCGAACGGAAGCATGGCCCGGACATCGTCGACGACGACATCAAAGGGCGGCCCCGGTGCGTATCCCGAGCCGGTTCGGCGCAGCGATTGGTCCTCCGGTTCGACACCAAGAGCAGGCAGCCCCGCGCGGATCCCACCGCCGTTGACCAAAGCGATCTGCGCGCCTACAGCTGTACGCATCGCGTCGGCCACCAAATTGCCCAGGGCGGATTCTCCAACACGGGAGTCGTCCGGTGACCAGGGGAGCGCCTGCGCGATGGACCCGACAGGCGTCTCGTTGGGACTCGGCACGGGGCAGTCCTCGATCTGCGCAAGCGCCGTCGGTTCCAGAACGTAGTCCCTCGCGCGCTCGAGCGCACAGGCGCCGCGAAACGCGTCGTGACCTGCGACCCGCGTGTCCAGAACCACCGAGCCGTTGCCTAGTGCACTCGCCAGAGCTGCCGTGCCGTCGCGGGGTGACGCGGGGTCCAAGTCGTTGCTCAAGAAGAGAAACGGAGGAGCGGAAGTCGGACGAACCTCAAACGCGTCCGGCGCACGCTCCCACGCCAACGCCAACCTTAGCGCGAGGGACGGAGCGGGCACCCAGGACTGAAGGGGGAGCGCGTCGGTCTCTCCTTGCCAGTCCTCCAGCGTGGCGCCGCGAGCCACGGGATTGTCCACAACCGTCTGCAGCACCACGCTCTCGGCCTTGTTAGTGAGCTGGCTTCGCAGGGCGCTCAAGACGAGATCCGGGGATCCCGCCTGAGCCGCAGCCAACCCGGCGGCAATGTCGGGATAGTTTTCAGGGAAGTAGAGCGCCACGCCGAGGGCGGTATCGAAGGCTTCGAGATCGAGCAGTCCAGCGTCGGAACTCAGCGGTTCGGCGGCTATCTGTGCGACGAGCGCATCGAACGCAGCTCGTGAGCTTGACGACGACGGGCGAAACCCACACTCCGATGTTGCATCACACCAACTCAAGAAGGCACTCAGGGCCGCGTCTGCGGAGAGCGCGAGGCTGGCCTCTCGAGCCACTCCATCTGGGGGATAGGGCACCGAGGCGCCCATCACCGCCCCCCGAACCTGGTCTGGATAGGACACGGCGTACGCCGCGCCGTCCCAACTTCCAGCCGCGCTCCCCAGCAAGGTCCACGTTGGCTCGTTCAAGCTCTGACGGAAGTGCTCCAAATCGCGAGTTCGATTCTCCACGCGGAACGAGGCGAGTGGAAGACCTAGTTGCTCTTCACAATCCCCAAGGAAATTCTTCGTCGCTTGCGTTCGAGCGCCCTCGCTTGGAGCGGTTGCTAGCTCCTGGTAGAATTCGAACCTGGCATCCTCAGTGGCGAGGCAGCGCAGGGCGGGGACGCTCTCCCCTTGCCCTCGAAGGTCCAAACCCACTACATCGAACCGACGCACTACCTCACTCATCATCGGGATCACCCGTTGTGGCAGCTCCTCGGCCATGTCAGCGCCAGAGTCACCGGCTCCCGAAAGAACGAGCAACGTGCCAACACGATCCGCGTATGCAGGGAGACGCTTGGCGCGCAGCTGAATGGTCGCCGAGCGCGGATCGCTGTAGTCGACCGGGACCGTAAGCGTGGAGCACTCAGCCCGAGCGCCACACGGCGTCCAGTCCAGCACTTCCGGCTCGGGGAACTCCGCAGGGATATCCGACGGGTCACTCGACCCACAGGACCAGAGAACTGGGAGCATCAGGCACAACCGCAGCCATCTCATTGAGCAACGGTCGCGCGAACCGTCGCGCAGCGCGATAGGTAGTTTGCTCGCTAGGCTTCAGATCGCCGCGCTGAAGCGACCTGAATCGCATGAAGGAGTTGGACCGCCTCTGCTCGGCTCCGCGCGCCGAGCTTGGTGCGGATAAGGGAGACGATGTTTCCAACCCGGCTCACCGAAAGCCCCAGTTCGTACGCGATCACCTTGTTCGAATACCCAAGGGAGAGCCGCGACGCTACGCTGCACTCGCGTGGAGTCAGCGCTCGCGGATCCCTGACCGACGGTTCGTTTCGACGAGCTACGACGAAGCGTTTGCCGTCCGTGTCGATGATATCCACCAACGACCAACGACCGCTAACGAGCCCAGACCACGCATCGAGCGCGTTGTCACAGTCGGATTCCCGCTGGGCGACACGGCGAGCACGCAGGGCGTCGACCAGTGCGTCACGCGCCCGCTTCTGCACAGCTGGACCGGTGGCGTGCGCAACCCGGCCGGTTGGCG
>JAUILJ010000044.1 GCA_030433055.1 Polyangia bacterium | reverse complement strand
ACCAACAGGCCCTGGGGGGTCTGGAGGCGACCGCCGCGGCTCGAGGCGTAGAGGTCGGTCCCCGCCGCGACGCTGCTGCCGCTGAAGGCCTGGTAGCGGCCCCGGGCGTCCTTGGTGGCGAGGCCGCGGCTTTCGCTGACCGGGTCGGCGGCGACGGCGACCGGCGGCGTCGCGCTCGGGCTGCTGCTCGGCGTCGGGGCGGGGGTCGAGGTCGCGACGGGCGTCGGGGCGGGGGTCGGGGTCGCGATCGGCGCGGGGCTCGGCGCCGGGGTGGGGCGAGGCGATGCGCTCGCTGGGGCCGCGATCGGCGTGGGTGTCGGCAGTCAGTGCCGTGTGGAACTGACCAAGGTCAACTACGACAACGACGGCGGAGACACGGCGAACTACGTGGAGGTGCATGTCGTCCGCGATTCAGGCTCCACGGCGACCACCTTTGGTGAGTGCGGTCTGGGCACGATTCAACACGTGAACGGCAGCAACTGCAGCACGGTGTGGGAAGTTGACGTCTCCGGCACCACGATCCCGTCGGACGACTACTTCGTGATCTGCGCTACGAACGGTCTCAACCAGGACACCTCGCTGTGCGATGCGCTGCGCACGGGTAGCTCGGCGGACGACCTGCTGCAGAACGGCGCGCCCGATGGGCTCACGTTCCTGGACACCAGCGGTAGCGCCATTCTCGATGCATGGTGGGAGGGGAACAGCCCCTGCACCCCGGCGACGAACGCGGTCACCGTGCAGAGCGAGGGCGACGGCGCGCCCGACATGACGAACATTGCCTGCGACGACGCCTTCACCCTCGTCGAGACGAGCACCGCTCCGCTCCGGCAGGCCAATCCGTGCCCCGTTTCAGACGCAGGCACCGGCGCGAGCGGCAGCGGAGGAACGGGCGGCACCGGCGGAACGGCAGCCACGGGCGGCAGCGGTGGCAGCGTGGGCGGCAGCGGCGGCACCGGCGCGGCCACCAGCGCAGGTGGAACCGGTGGAACCGTCGGCACGGGTGCAACCGGAGGCACGGGAGCAACCACCGGAACCGGCGGAACAGTCGGCACAGGTGCAACCGGAGGCACGGGAGCAACCACCGGAACTGGCGGAACAGTCGGCACGGGAGCAACCGGAGGCACGGGAGCAACCGGAGGAACAGGTGCAACCGGAGGAACAGGTGCAACCACCGGAACCGGCGGAACGGGCGGCACAGGTGCAACCGGAGGCACGGGAGCCACGACCGGCACCGGTGGAACCGGAGGCACAGGTGCAACCGGAGGAACAGGTGCAACCGGAGGAACAGGTGCAACCGGAGGAACAGGTGCAACCACCGGAACGGGCGGAACGGGGGCCACCGGAGGGACTGGAGCCACCGGAGGAACTGGAGCCACCGGAGGAACTGGAGCCACCGGAGGGACTGGAGCCACCGGAGGGACTGGAGCCACCGGAGGAACTGGAGCAGGCGGTTCCGCGGGGAATATCGGCACGGGCGGTACCGGTGGCGTCGCCACGGGTGGCTCTGGCGGCGCAGCGACCGGCGGTTCTGGCGGCGCAGCGACCGGCGGCACGGGCGGCGCAGCGACCGGCGGTACGGGCGGCGCAGCGACCGGCGGCACGGGCGGCGCAGCGACCGGCGGCACGGGCGGTGCAGCGACCGGCGGTTCTGGCGGCGCAGCCACGGGTGGCTCAGGTGGGGCAGCCACGGGTGGCTCAGGTGGGGCGGCGACTGGCGGTTCCGCGGGGAATGGTGGGAGCGCGGGTACCGGCGCGAGCAGCTTCGGGGGCGCCGGCGGATTCGTGGGCGATGGGGGAGTCGAGCCAGCCCCACGCTTCAAGGTCCCGGACGACGATGGCTGCAACTGCAGCCTGCCAGGCGCACGGAGCGAGGGCGGTGTCCCTGGGGGCCTGGCCTCCGTGGGGCTGCTTGGTCTAGCAGCCGCTCTGCTGCGCCGCAGGCGCAACCGCTAACCCAGACTTGGGAAACCGGCGCGCGACCGGCTAGACTGTAGCGATGTCGCGCGCCGTGTTGCGTTTGCTGGACGTCGTCACCGCCCAGCTGGGCGGCGTCGACGCACGGCTAGAGATAGGCGGCCTCGATCCAGAGGACCCGCACCTGATCTGGGTGAACCTCGACGACTCCGAACGTGTGGTCGTGGTGTTCGAGTCGCCGCCGGAGGATCCTGGCGCACTCCAGGAACGCCTGGTGGCGCTCCTGAACACCTTCGCGGAGACTCTGTCAGGGGTAGAGCCGGGAGAGACGATGCAGCGCCACGCTGCGCCCGACCGACGCCTCGAGCAGGTGATGGATGCGTTGCGCAGCCGCTGCGCGGCGACCCTGGCCGTGATCATCGACCAGCAGTCGCCCATGATCTGGTCCGAGAGCGGCCTCGGGAGCGGCTACGACCGCGACCTGTTGCTCGACGTCCTGACGACTTCGCGCGCGTGCCTGAAGCTCGAGCTGGTGCTGGGTCAACTTCTGGCACTGGATGACGACGCGCTGGACGAAGCGCTCACGGCTGCGCTCAAGCGGGCAAACGTCGCCAGCCGTCAGCGCCTGCGCGAGCTGGCGACACGAGTCGAGCGGACCAAGAGCGAAGTCGGCGCGGACAACCTGGACAAGGCGCTCGCTGCGGCTCACCTGATCGAGCTGGTGAGGGAGCAGGACCGTAGCTCCGATCGCTTTCACCAGGATGCCGAAGTCGGTGGTGTGTTGCTCGGTCGCCGCATCAACGGGATCTACTGGGTCGCGCTGGCGATCGGTGACAGCTGGTCGGAGCTTCACACCGAAGGCGCGCTCCGCGACCTGCTGCCGGGTATCGAGCGCTTGGTGCTCGCGCTGCCTCCCTTCGATCCGCCGCCACGAGGCGCTCGAGTGCTGCGCCTGCCGAGCCCACTGCGGTCGGTTTGAGCACGGGTTGGGGGGAGGAGCTCCTCACCCCCGAACCCGGACACTACAACGGATCCATGGACTCAGTCGTTGCCGCACGGTAACGACTCTACTTCTTCTTCGCGTCTTCTTCGCACGCGCCGTCAGTGTAGCCGATCACCTTCTCGGCGCCGCACGCCTCGCACTTGTTGCCAAAGGTGCGCTTCGTCGCGGAGGGACACGGCGTGGTGATGCAGCGCACCCCGGTATCCACCAGGCCGCACACCGGGCGGTACTCCTTGGTGCACATCACGGGGCCTGCGTCGGGCTTTCGGGGTGGGCACTGGGTGAAGCCTTCGGCTGGAGCTCCAGCGTCCGTCGGTGGCTCTGAACTGGGCTCGGGGGCCGGTGCCTCGCTGGCTGTCGCGGTCGCCGTCGGCGCCGTGACCTCGCTGGTGGGGACCGGCGGCTGCGCCGCGTCGGGGTCCTGAGCGGGCTTGGGGTTACAGCCACAGGTCAGGCCAAGACCGAGGCAAACAAAGGCAAGAGGGAAGAAATGGGTCGCGCGCGCAGTCATCGCGGAAGACGTAATGCGAATCGATTCACGGCGCAAAGCCTGTACGCCGATCCGGACTAATTGGCACTCACGGCGGGAGCGGGCCCCGAAACCGGGATCCCCATCGCCTCGGGTGGGCGCGATCGCCACACCTTGAGGTGCAAGTAGGTCCCGGCGCACCGCGTGTACTCGGCCTCGTCCCTGGGGCGGTAGGTGTACTCGGCCCCCGTTGCCGTACGGTAAAGCACAGAGTAGTCCGCGCGCTGAGACTGGCGTTCCTTTTCATCCTTGCTCAGGTCCGCCCCCAGCTTGACCTGATCGGCGCTGGGCCACCTGGGCTCGAAGCCGGTGCCCTTCTCCTCGACGGTGCGTTCGGGCACCCAGTCCCACTGCTTCCAGCGATAGTAAGCCTGCATCACCGGCACGTCTTTGAACTTCGGCACCTGGCGTGTCTTCGTCACCATGTGGGTCTGCGGCACCTGCCTCGTCTTGGTCACCGTGCAGTACTTGGGGCTGCAGGTTTGGCCCCCACCGCTGCAGACCTGATTGCACTTGGCGAAGCCATTTCCCTGCGGCGTGCACACCTCACGGCAGCTCTGAGGCCGCTGGGTGCAGTCCTCGCCGCACCGTTCCTGCTCCGTGTATGTTTCCGTACGAAAACCGTTCGGCTCCTCGACCGTGTACGTTTCGGTGTTGAACCCGTCGGCCACCTTGTCCACATGGTGCTGGCGCTTCCCCAGGGACTCGACCTCCATGGCGCGCTTGGGCTTGGCGTCATCGAACCCCTCGCGCTTCACGATGCGCCAGCGCTCGACGTACACCCGATGACTCCAAGTGCCGCTGACCACGTTTGCGTACTCGATGCGGGAGGTCTCCGCGTTGTAGCGTGGCGAAGCCACCTTTGGGGTGATGCAGTCGTCGACAGAAAAGATGAGCACGATTGGCGTGAGCCCCAGCGCGATCAGCATCCCGGTGGTCAGCACCAGCCTGAGCCAGTTTCGTCCTCTGGGTGCCCCGGCTGCCGGACGCGTCGGCTGGCCAACCTGCGCTGGGCGCGCGCGCGCCCGGTCGCCACCACACTGGGCACAGTCGCCATCGGCCGCGCGCTGGTTGCTTCCGCAGTAGCGGCAACGCCAGTTCGCACCACCGTGTGCGATCTCCAGGAGCCGCGGATCGCTGACGCTGGGCAGCGCAGCGGGAGTGCCGGGCATCCGGTACTCCTCGTGTTCCTCCTTGGGGCTACCGCAAGTCTGACAGACGAGGTGGCGCCCGAGGTTGTCTCGGCGACAGCTCGAGCAGGTCCAGACCATCTCGACGACACGGCCGCTCATGTCAGCTCGATGATACCACCGCGGTTACGCGGCCAAGCGCTTTGCCGCGACCCACTTGAAGGCCAGGGTCGCCAGTACGCCGATCAGCGAAAATCCTGCCAGGAAATAGAAGAAGCGCTGATGCCCGACCAGCCCCGGGGCTCCGTCGAGCAACACACCGGCGACCCAGGCGACGAAGATGTCCGGAGTGTAGCCGATCACCGACACCACCCCGACCGCGGTGCCTGTCGCCCGCCAGGGCACCTGAGCGGCGTCGAATACCGCGAAATAGACGCCCCGCAACGCGAACATCGCCGTGCAGGTGACCAACACGTTGGAGTAGAGGAGCCAGCGGGCGCCAGGCACCGCTAGCGCAAAGTACAGATCTGCGCCCAGCAGCATCACGAAGCAGCCCAGGATCACGTTGAGGCCCTTGACGCGATCCGCGAGGAAACCAGCTCCGATGGCGGCCACTGGGCGCACCCACTGCATGTTCGACGTGAAGCGACTCACCTCGACCTCGCCCATGCCGTACACCTCGTGAGCGTAAACCGAGTAGTTGTCGAAGCCCTTGTAGGCCACATACGCCGCGACGACGATCAGCGCTTGCAGCCACACCTGGGGCAACCGCACCACCTCACGCAGGCGCTCCAGGCTCGCTCCCGGCGGCGCCTTTGACCCGGCGCTGCCGATCGCAGAGCGCGGCGCAAACAGCCACGCCAGCGCACCTGCCAGCAACGTCACGCTGGTGTAAACGTAGATCACGCTACGCAGCGCCGACGCGCGCTGCTCCGGGGTGACGCTCGCTTCATCCGCGGGGAACACCAGCTGAAAGAGCAGCGCCGCTGCACTGGCGAGCACCGCCGCGAACAAGCCCCGGCCACCATCGAGGATGCCGTAGGCGCGGCCCTGCTTGTCCTCTCCCCCCCACTCTCGAGTGGCGCGGATCAATGCCGCCCAGAACAGCAAGATCGTGGTCACCCCCCAGTAGCCGAAGAGCCACGCCATGCCGCGGTAGCTGGGAAAGCTGGCGAAGTAGAAGCCGCCGAGCCCCGTCATCCACAGCGCCACGGCCAAGAGCGTGTGCGCCGAGAAGCGATCTGCCAGTGGTCCCCCGGGGAAATAGGCCAGCATCGCGAGCACGCCATATACGGCTTGAGCTTCTCCCAGCTCGGTGTTGCTGAGGCCCAGCACGGCGAGCACCGTAGGGCGAAAGAAGCGCGCCAGGTGGAACGGTAGGCTGAAGACAGCCTCGCCCGCGATGATCAAGCACGTCAGCGACAGCGCGCGACGAAGCTGACGACCTCGCGCTCTCGCGGTGGACGGCGCGGCTCCCATCCGGTCATCCTACGCAATAAACCGAGGGTTTGGGGCCCAAGGGGGTGAGGAGCGGCGAGCTCAGCCGCAAATTCCCCAGGGAAGCGTCTCTCACCCGACCAGATCGGCGGAGCCGCTGTCGCTGCTGGGCGCCTTCTTCACGGGCTTGGCGCTCGCCTTGGCCTTGGGCTCCTCGGCGCTGGTGTCGTCGGCGCCTTTGCTGGCGGTCTTCTTGCTGGCCTTCTTCGCCGTCTTCTTGCTGGCCTTCTTGGTCGCCTTCTTCTTGGTGACCTTCTTGGCAGGCGTGTCGCTAGCCGCCTTCGAGCTGGCCTTCTTCGCCGTCTTCTTGCTGGCCTTCTTGGCGGTCTTCTTCTTCGCCTTCTTCTTGGACGGACCACGCGCGCGCCGATCAGCCAGCAGCTCGTGGGCGCGCTGGGGCGTGATGGTGTTGGGGTCGTCGTCCTTACGCAGGCTTGCGTTGGTCTCGCCGTCGGTCACGTACGGGCCGAAGCGCCCCTCTCGCAGGGTGATCGCGCCTCCACTCACCGGATCGTTGCCGAGTTCCTTGAGCGGAGGAGCCGCCGCGCGACGACCACGCTGGCGAGGCTGGGCGAAGATCTTGAGCGCCTCCTCCTGAGTGACGGTGAAGACTTGCTCCTCCGTCTCCAGGCTGCGGCTATCCGTTCCCATACGCAAATACGGACCGAACTTGCCGAGCTGTGCGGTGATCACCTTGTCATCGGGTCCGACGCCCACCTCACGCGGAAGGGCGAGCACCTTGAGCGCGTCTTCCAGCGTCATCGTCGCCGGGTCCATCGTCTTCAGGATGCTGCCGGTCTTGGGCTTCTCCTTGCCCTCACCCGCTTCACCCAGCTGCACATAGGTGCCGAAGCGACCCGAGCGCACGAACACCGGCAGACCAGTCTCCGGGTCTGCTCCAAGTTCGCGATCACCGCTGGGCGCGTCGAGTAGCTCGATGGCCTTCTCCAGCGTCAGCTCGTCAGGCGCCAAGTCGTCGGACAGGCTCGCGCGGTCCTCTTCGCGCTGCAGGTAGGCGCCGTAGCGCCCCACGCGCACCACGATTTCGCGGCCCTGTTCATCCTTGCCGATGGGCAGCGAATTGATCGCGCGGGCGTCGATCTCACCCAGCTGATCAGCGACCAGCGAGCGTAGCCCCAGGTCGAGCCCCGTCGCGCCGTTGGGGGGGCCGTCGTTCTGTGGCTTCTGCCCGAAGTAGAAACGCTTGAGCCACGGGACCACCTCTTCATCACCGCTGGCGATGGAGTCGAGCTCATCCTCCATCCGCGCGGTAAAGGCGTAGTCTACCAGGTCTCCGAAGTGCTGCTCCAGCAGCCCAATCACCGCGAAAGCGGTGTACGAGGGTACGAGGGCGCTGCCCTTCTTCCACACGTAGCCGCGCGCCTGGATGGTGCTGATGATCGACGCATAGGTCGACGGGCGACCGACTCCGAGCTCCTCCAGCTTTCGCACCAACGAGGCTTCGGTGTAGCGCGCAGGAGGCTGTGTCTCATGACCCTGGGTGGCGAAGGAGAGGCTGCTCAACGAGTCGCCCTGCTTCATCGCCGGCAGGTGCTTTTCCTTGTCACCGAGCTCTGCGGCAGGGTCGTCACTGCCCTCGACGTAGGCCCGCAAGAAGCCCGGGAAGATGATGGTGTTGCCGCTCACGCTGAACTGCGCGTCGCGCCCATCCTTGGCCTTCGCGCTGATCCGTACGGAGATACTCTCGCCCCGGGAATCAGCCATTTGTGAGGCGACGGTGCGCTTCCAGATCAGCTCGTACAGCTTCGCTTCGTCGCTCTCCACTTCACGGGAGACGTGCTCAGGCAGCTTGAAGACGTCGCCCGCTGGGCGGATCGCTTCGTGGGCCTCCTGGGCGTTCTTTACCTTGTTCTTGTACACGCGCGGGGAGCTCGGCAGGTAGTCCTTGCCGTACATCTTCTCGATCTGCGTCCGTGCGGAATTGATCGCCGCCGAAGACAGCGTCGTGCTGTCCGTACGCATGTAGGTGATGTACCCGTTTTCGTACAAACGTTGCGCAGCGCGCATGGTCCGCGCGGAAGTGAAGCGCAGCTTGCGGCCCGCCTCCTGCTGCAGCGTGCTCGTCATGAAGGGCGCCGCCGGGCTCCGGCGGTTCGGCTTGCGCTCGACCGACAGCACCTTGGCCGGCGCATCCTTCAGCGCCTCCACCAGGCCCTTTGCGTCCGCCTCTTTGAGCAGCAGCAGGTCGTCCTTCTTCAGCTTGCCTTGATCGTCGAAGTCCTTACCCAGGACCACCCGCTTGCCATCGACCTCGAGCAGGCTTGCCTCGAACTTTCCGTCACCCGGCTCGCTCTTGGCGCCAGCGGCCTGAGTGGTGGCGAAGGTTCCGTCGATGCCCCAGTACTGCGCGGCACGGAAGCGCATCCGCTCGTGCTCACGGGCCACGATGATCCGGGTGGCGACGCTCTGAACGCGCCCCGCGGAGAGCTTCGGCATCACCTTCTTCCACAGGACCGGCGACACCTCGTAGCCATACAGCCGGTCGAGGATGCGTCGCGCCTCCTGGGCGTCCACCAGGCGGCGATCGAGCTCTCGCGGGTGGTCGATGGCCTCTTGAATCGCCCGCCGCGTGATCTCGTGAAACACCATGCGCTTCACGGGCACCTTCGGCTTGAGCACCTCGAGCAGGTGCCACGCGATGCTCTCTCCCTCGCGATCTTCATCGGTTGCGAGGAAGAGTTCGTCAGCACCTTTCAAGAGCTCCTTGAGCTTCTGGATGTGACTCTTCTTATCCGGGTCAACGATGTAGAGCGGCTGGAAGTCGTTCTCTACATCCACGCCGAGACGCGCCCAGGCTGACTTCTTGTATTGCGCTGGGATGTCGCTCGCCCGCTTGGGCAGATCGCGGATGTGACCAATCGAGGACTCGACGACGAAGCCGTCTCCTAGAAAACCCGCGATAGTTCGCGCCTTTGCGGGAGACTCAACGATGACGAGGGAGCGAGCTGTAGCCATGGCGGGGGGGCTCAACATATTCGGGAAGACCGCCAACGCAAGACCGGCCCGCGGGCCAATTAGCAAGCTTCGGGCCTAACCCTCCGCACTCAGCGACAATTCGGCCTTGTAGGGGGGGTGAATTTCTTTGACGAGCCCACCGGGATCCGCCCCGGTCGAACGCTGTAACGCTCGTTCCAGTCCGTTCGGGGGTGAGGCGCGCCGCTCCGCGCCCGGGCTGAACCTCACTCCGCCGGTTGAGGAGCCCGCTGTGCGCGCCGTCGGCTGCTGAGCCCGAGCAACGTGAGCGGCTCCTTGCTGAGCCGAAACACGACCTGATCCCCCAGCCGGAGCCGGTACTCGAGGTGCGGCCCGTCCAGATACAGCGCGGCGTCGTGCATCTTGATCTGGACCTTCACGCTGCGGCGCGGCTCCACAAGGAAACGTGTCAGACGATACTCTTCGCCAGCAGGGACATATGGCTCGCGCACCACGAACTGCAGCTGCCGACTGGTCAGGGGCAGGATGCGTCCCCCAGCCGAGCGCTGGGCGGCAGTGGACCCGGCCGGAGGCCCAATCCAGAAACCGCTTGAACGGTGCTGCTCGTTGATGCGGCCGTAGCGCACGAAGTAGCGCGACGTGTGGGCCGGCGACGTATGGCAGCACAAGGCTTCGTTCAGCACACGCCGAGAGCGAACGCGACCGTTCACCTCTACTTCCATCCTCGCCAGCTCCACGCTGTGCAGGGTGCCCGCCAGCGCTTTCTCCAGCGCTTCACGCAAGCTGGCCCGATTTACCGCACAGAAAAACCCAACGCTGTCCTTCGGGGAGCTGTTCACGGCCAACATCGGCGCCCGGGAAACGTGGTGAGACGCCGCGAGCAGAGTGCCATCGCCGCCCACGGTGACGACCAGATCGCAACTCGAGCCATCGAACACCGCGTGGGACTTGCGCAGAATCAACACGCGGGCCCCGAGCCGCTCGAGCTCCTGTTCGACGGCTTTGACCGTCTTTTGATGGGCCAAGTGGGCCGCGCGCCAGCGGCGCACGGAGGGATCCTGCTTCTCGAGCAGGTGCCCCACCCGATGGTCCAGCTGCTCCTCGACGTAGTGCGTGTACGCGGAGCGCTTGGCGACGACGATGACTCGCGGCCTCACCCTACACCTCAGAGCTTACCGAGCAGCTCCAGCTCCGCCAGGCGTCGCAAACCTAGCTCCGTCTTGGCGTCCTCGATCTGGCCCGCGCGACACGCCTCGAGAGCCGCCGTGAGCCGCACGGGGACGACGGCCGCATGCGCCTCGAGAGCGGAGCCGTCCAGCGTCGGCTCTCCTCTCTCTGCCGGCTTCACTTCCACATGGAAAAAAAAGTGGCGCTCAGCGATCACGCCCGGCGCGGGATACGTGCTTGGACCGAGGCCCCGGAAGCACTCGACGGGATAGTCGAATCCGGTCTCCTCGAGCAGCTCCCGCGCGGCGCAACGAGTCAGCCCCGCCTGGTCCTGCTCGTCCTCCTCGAGCAGCCCCGCCACCAGCTCCCACAGCCCTCGCTCTCGAGGTTCCGTGATGGGTGAGCGCTGAGGATCCCGGAGCGCTACTGGCGGCCGCAAGGCGCTGCGCAGGTAGACGTAGCGAATGCCATCCGCCACGAAGTGGGGTGCCACGACCACCGCGTCCAAGGCGCGGCGGTCCACCTCGTCGTAGACGAATGCCTCGCTCTCCGACCCATCTGGGTAGCGAGCGATCAGGCTCCGTCGAACCAAGCGAAGAAAACCCGGCGGCGCGGCGGGGTCGATGGACTTCACCTCGAGCTCGATGCGGGGCAGGCGCTGCGCGAGGGCCCCGGCCTCTTCGATGGGTTTGGTCATGCGGTGCACCAAGGTTAGAGGTTGTTCGGGCTTTGCGCGACTCCCTCGCTGCGATACAGCATACCGGTCCTTTCCGCGCGCTGAATCTCAGCGCCCAGAACAGGGGGAAGACGTCATGTACATTCGCTCAAAGCCCACCGCGCGCCGTTTGGCGCCGTTGGTGCTCCGCTTCACTCTGGGCGCCGCGGTGCCCCTGTTTGCGGTCGCCAGCGCTCAGCCTGCCGCCGCTGCCAAGGGCTTCGACACCGAAGCCGTCAAGAAGCAGCTGCTCAGCGGGAATAGCGACGAGATCAAAAAGGCTCTGGATACGATCAAGGAAGCCGGCGCCGCGGCCAAGCCGATCGTACCCACCCTCAACGTACTGTTGAAGAAGGGCTCTACTACCTCACTGCTGGTGGCGATCCTCCAGACGGCCAGCAAGCTCGAGGATCCAACCTCGAGCGCGGCCATCGCCCCCTACGTGCGCCACCGGGAAAAAACCGTTCGTCAGGCCGCCGCCAAGGCGCTGCTCCACACCAAGGGCCCCGACGCCATCAAGGCGCTACGTCGCGGCCTGCGCAGCCGAGACGCAGTCGTGCGTGGCACGGCAGCTGGCGGGCTTGGCACGTTGGGAGCCAAGGAGGCCCTCCCCGATCTGTTCGCCGCCTTCGATCACAAGGTGGGCGAGGCGGCGGTCTCCATTGGGCAACTGTGTGAAGCAGAGAGCTGCACCGACTTCTTGAAGCGAGTCGGCAAGGTGCCCTTCGACATCATGACCTCCGGCCTCGATCAGATGCTGTTCCGGCCGCCCTCCAGCCTGAACGACGACGCCAAGATCCGCATCATCGGCAAGCTCCGGGAGCTTGGCACCGCCGAAGCCGGGAAGTACCTGGCGGACGTAGCCGAGCGCTGGCCCAAAGACTGGAGCAAGCGCGTGAAGGCAGCGCTGGACGCCGCGGTGAAGGCAGTCGGGAAGGGCCGAACCGGTAGCGACGACGATGACGACGAGGACGACGAATGACTCGCCTACTGAGACACCGAACCATGCACGCCACGAAGCTCACTTCTTTGCTCTGCAGCGCAGCGCTTCTCGCGGCGTGCAGCGGCTCCAACGCGCTGTCCGGCGCCTTCGACACCACCTGGCAAAACGATGGCGGACAGTCCATCAGCAGCGTCCAGCGCGAGCTGGCGACCGCATCGATTCCGAAAGGAACCGGGATCGCCGTCGGCGTCATCAAGGGTGGTCTCGTCGCGAGCACGCTGGGTGGCAAGAGCTGGAAGTACCAGGGCAGCGTGGATGCCCGACCGAAGATCACGGGTGACGTCGTGGTCGCCACCGGGGACGGTCAACTGTTCGCGCTCGATGCGAACACGGGACAGAAGCTCTGGTCCATCGCCTCTGGTGGCCGCAGCTTGCGTGGCGCTGGAGACGACGGAACGTATACAGTCGCAGCGCTCGGCGCATTGAACGGCGGCCAGAGCCGACTGGTGGTGATCAAGCGGGGCGGCAGCGTGGTGCTGGACGCTGAACCCGAGCCGGAGATCGGCACACCGGCGATCGTCGGTGGCATCGCGTTCGTTCCGTGGGGAAATCAATATGTGTCCGCTATCGACGTGACCACAGGTACGGAGCGCGGTCGCCTGCTCATGCGCCAGCAGGTCACTCACGCGGAGAATCTCGGTGGTGAACTGTACTTCGGCGAATCCCAGCTGCTGCACTTCGATCCAAAGATCGGGGGGGCCGCGAGTGGCGGAGGCACGCTGGCTGCGCTGCCGAAGCACCAGCTCCCGGGCACTCCGCGCTGGTTCGCGCCTGGCTCCGAGGTGCTCTCGCCGAGCGCCAGCGCGCCTGACCGGATCCGCTTGATCGCAAAGCCCACGGGTGACGGCAAATTCGAGAACGACCGCATGGCTGCCACTTACTTCCGCGTGGCGATGGGCTTCGGCGCCTCAGACGGTGAGCTACGCTGGGCAAAGCTCGTGGACTCCGACATCCTCGGTGGAGCAGCCGCCAAGGGAGGGTTCGCCTTCTGCACGGCGAAGGGCGAGGTGCTGCTGGTGGACAGCGCCAGCGGCGCCCGCTCGGGCGTGTTGAACCTGGGGTCGTCGGTGATGAGCTGCGAGGTACAGGCGGGCGCGTTCGAGATCCCGAGCAACTCGCCAGAGAAGACGCTAGCGGAACAGCTGGGCGAGGTGATCGCGGCCAAGGACCCTCAGATGGTCCCCGCTCAGCGCTTCTTGCTGACGAAGCTCGGCGCGCTGAAGGACGACAGCGTGACCAAGGTGCTGATCGATCTGGCCAGCAACACTGACACACCTCCCGCGCTCTACGACGATGCGCGCAAGCTGCTGGCCGAGCGTCGCTCCGGGGCCGACTACATGCTCAAAGCCCTGGACCGCGAGTATGACTTCCTCGACGACGTCCTGCTGCCCCCACCGGTAGGGCCCATCGCGGACGCTCTGGCGGCGATGAAGGAAGAGCGGGCGGCGTCCCCTCTCGCTCAGCACCTCAACGATCCGTCAGACTCGCCCGACGACATCAAGCGGGCGGCGAAGGCGCTGGAGTCCCTCGCAACCGAAGCACAGTTCAGCGATCTGAAGACGTTCTTCGCGCTCTATCGCGCCACGGCGTCCGACGATGACATCGTCGCCGCGGTCGTTTCCGTGGCGAAAGCGATGATGCGCGTCGGCGGCAAAGAGGGCCAGGCGCTGGTCAGCGAAGCGGCGAAGGATCCGCTGACGAACTCAGAAGTGCAGCAGGCCTTGCAAGAGCTCAAGCCGCCCGCGGAAAAGAAGCCCGAAGAACCGGCCAAGAAGACCGCCTCCAACTAGACGTCAGTAGCCAGGGCCAGCGGGCAGCTGAGCGATCGGCTCGGTGCCCGCTTCGCGAATCGTTCCAGCGAGTGCCGCAAACAGCATGGGCGCGGAGTAGTTCAGCTTCGTGGTGTGCCCCGCCCAGATCTGAAACTGGTGCTGCGCCTTGCCACCCGGCCCGAACAGGTTGGGGAAGTGCACCTGAATATGGTGCATGCCGACCGGCAGATCGAAGTGGCTCGTGCCCCACGACCTGAGCTGCTCGTGGCCGTTGATGGTCACTCGTGTGCTGGTGAAGAACAGGAACCACATCAGCGGAAAGAAGCCGGTGTGGAGCTGAAGACGGCCCATCTGACCGCCGCCTTGAGGTGGTGCAAAGCCCTGCCCGTGCCCCGGAGGTGCGTATGGACCGCCTTGGCCCGGATATCCCTGCATCCGCCAACGCTAACGCATTGTCAGGTCAGTCGTCGACCCGAACGCGCGGCGGGGGCTCTTCCGCTTCTGGCTCCTCCGCAGCAGGATCCTCGGCAGGTGGCGGGCTGCTCTTGGCGCTTGCCTTGCCCGGCTCACGCACGCCGAGCACTTGCTCCATCCGGTCTGCCACGCGCTCGACGACGTTCACCAGCTCTCGCCCGGCGTCTTCGGCGAACGCCTCGATCTTCTCTGGGCGCAGATTCTCCGCTGCTTTCTTCCCAAGCTCAGAGACGCGATCCTTGTCCAGGCGCTCCACCTCGCGAGTAGCGCGGGCCGCTGCCTCACGACCCATGTTCTCAATCTTCTGCGGGTCGATCCCCATCACGACTTTTTTTGCCGCGCGGAACATGAGACCCAGACCCTGGGTCAGGTCGTCGACGGCGCTCGAGTCGGGTGCTCCATCGCTCGCGGCGTCGGCCCGATGGTTGTTGTCCCCCGCCTGCGCCGCGCCACCGCTCGCCTCGGTCGCTTCTACTTCGGGGTTCTCGGCCGGTTGGTTGTTGTCGGGTGCGCTCGGGTCAGACATCCGGCGCAACATGTGCACGCTCGCGGGGCGCGCAACGCGGGACTACTCACTCCGTCGAGCACACGCCGCTACCATTCCGAGATCACAAGCTTTTTTTCGGTACTCCTGGGCGCGGTCCAGGTCTCCTCCGCGCTCCAGCAAGCGGACCAGGAGCCAGCAACCGCTCTTCGCGCCCAGCTCGCATGCCTTCTTCCACGCTGCCTCGGCCGCGGCGGGCTGCCGCAACACGCCTTTGCCCGTCACCGCGACGCCCCCGCGCATCAACACATCACCCTCACCGACGCACCCCAGCGCCTGCCCCGCTTCACAAGCCGCACGGAAATATTTCAGCGCCTGCCTCTGCTCCCCCTCCGAGAGCTTCGAGGCGCCGAGCCAGACACAAGCCAACAGCTCCGGCGCGCCGGGCGCGCTCTTCGGGGTGCGCTCTTCACAGGTCGCTCGGGCACGCTTCTGCGTCGCTTCGTCTGCACCCTTCGGCTCCAGGTGGCCCCAGGCGGGTGGCGGAGGGGCTCGTGTTTCCCCAGGGTTTGGGGGCGAGGAGGCAGACGTTTCCACTCCGTGGTTGTCGCCGGCTCCAGGTGTTTTGGCTGCGGTGGTCTGGGGCCCGGGGGTGGCACCTGGCGTGCAGCCCAGCAGCGCCATGCACAGAAGCGGCGCCGTGAAGCGACTGCCCGTCGGCCCAGCGGAGCGATGACGGCCAACGGCGGCGTGAGGCGCTACCTCACCCCCAAACCAGGGAGAAGAAACGCGCACGGCTCAGACGATTTCCAGCGGATCGTGATCCCGCTCGGAGACCACGAGCTCGAGCTCCGGCAGCTCGTTGCGTACGCGCTGAGCGAGCTGCGGGAGGTAGCCGCGTTCGGTGTTGGTGTGGTCGCACAAGATCACGCTCGAGCCTGTGGCGACTCGAGCCAGTACATCATGGTGACGCATTTCCCCACTGAACAGCAGCTCTGGGCCGCCGCGGCCGCTCACGGGAAGCTTCTCGAACAGGCTCCCGCCAGCCCCGGCGCACACCGCCGTGCGCGAGATTGGCTGCCCCGACTTGTGCACCTCGCTTGCTGCCACACGGATATGCTCCAAGCCTAGCCCAACCTTCACTCGGCTCACCAGCTCGGCCAACGTCGCTGGCTTGCTCAACTCATGCAGGCGGCCCATGCCACTGCCCTGCCGCGGGCGAGGCTCGAGCGCATACACCTCCCACGCCGGCTCCTCGTAGGGGTGAGCCTGCTTCAAGGCCTCGCTCACGACCGCCAGGTGCTTCCGTGCGCAAACCATCTCCACCCGCAGCTCTTCCACGGTTTCGGTCTGGCCCACCTGGCCGATGTACGGATTGGCGCCATCACCTGGGCGAAAGCTGCCTTGCCCGGGGCTGGAGAAGGCGCACTCGAAGTAGTTGCCGATGTGCCCGGCCCCAGCCTTGCCGAGGGCCAGGCGCAGTGCCTCGGCGTTGCCTGCTGGGATGAAGGTCACGAGCTTGAGGGCCTGTTCCGGATCCGACTCGAGGGTCTGCTGGATGGGTTCGCTCTGCCCCGCGCCGAGCACATCGCACAGCCAGTCGTTCACGCCTCCGGGAGCGGCGTCGATCGCCGTGTGCGGCGAGTAGATCGCGACGTTCTCCGCCAGCGCCTGAGTCAAGACGCGCTCGAGCGGGGTCCGCTGTGTGAGGCGCTTCAAACCGCGAAAAATTGGCGGGTGGTAGGCGACGATCAGCTCGGCGCCCAGCGACAACGCTTCGGCAAAGACAGGCTCGGTCAGATCGACGGTGAAGAGCACCTGAGTGACCGCCCGAGTGTCCGCAGGCTCGACCAGCAAGCCTACGTTGTCCCAGTCTTCGGCGAAACGCGTCGGCGCGAGGCGCTCGAGCACCTGCACCACCTGTCCAAGGGATGTAGCCATCGACCGCGAGGATAGGCGAAAACCGCGCGCGGCAAACAGGTCGCCCGCGCACTGAACAGGGGACCAATGGGCGCGGCCGTCGCGCTGGGGCTGCGCGTTTCGATCGCCCTTCGCCAAACGCCGAAAAGAGTGGCCTTCCGGGGTGACTCTGGGCCAAAACTGCCGCCGTGAACGAACCCGATCCCCGCGACTCAGCCATGAGCTTCTTCTCCCGTTTTTGGCTGGCCTATATCGTCTTCTTCAAGATCCTCTTCGATGGCTTCTACGCCAAGCGGATCAACAACCTGCATCCCCCCAAGGCGCTCTCCGACGCGGTGGTCGACGCCGACACCCAGGCGGAGCTGGAGAACAAGCTAGGAAAAGACGAACGGCGCATCCACGAGCTCGAGGCAGAGCTCAAAGCCGTCAAGGCGGACGCAAGTTCGGCCGCTGACGCCCGAGGCGATGGGGCGCTGTGGCTACTCGGCCTGCTCCAGAAGGATGGGCGCTTCATCGACTTCCTCCAACAAGACATCGCTGGCTTCGACGACGCCGAAGTCGGCGGCGCGGCCCGGGTGATCCACGACGGCTGCAAGCAGAGCCTTCAGAAGCACGTGGACCTCGAGCCTATCCGCACGGAAGAAGAAGGTGGCAAGGTCACCCTTGAAGAAGGCTACGACGCTCAGGCAGTGAAGCTGACCGGCAACGTCTCTGGCAAGGCACCGTTCACCGGCACCCTGCGACACAAGGGCTGGAAGGCCAGCCGCGTGGAGCTGCCCGCGCTGCTCGCTGAGCACGACCCGAAGGTGCTCGCCCAGGCGGAAGTCGAACTATGACGAGTCGCTTCGTCGTCGGCATCGATCTCGGGACGACTCATAGCGCCCTGGCCGTCGTTGACAGCGAGGCGGAGGAAGCCAGGCCCGAGGTGCAGGGCGTGGCACAATTGGTTTCACGCGGAAGCGTGGAGAGCCGAAAGCTGCTGCCGAGCTTCGTCTACTTCGCCCACGAGAGCGAAGGCGTCTTGGGCCTGCCGTGGGACGCGGAGCGTGCGTTCTGCGTCGGTGAGCTGGCTCGAGAGCGCGGCGCCGAGGCTCCGGGCCGCGTGATCTCCAGCGCCAAGAGCTGGCTCAGTCATACCGGGATCGATCGCCGCGCGGAGGTGTTGCCGCTGAACGCCGCTGAGGACATCGAGAAGATCTCCCCGGTGGAAGCCTCCTTCAGGTACCTCGATCACCTTGCGGAGAGCTGGCAACACGGCGGTCAGCAGCTACCGGCACTGGCAGAGCAAGACGTCGTGCTCGCGGTCCCTGCGTCCTTCGACGCCGCGGCGCGCGATCTCACGGTGGAGGCGGCGTATGCCGCCGGCTTCGAGAATGTGAGCTTGCTCGAAGAGCCCCAGGCCGCCCTCTACGCCTGGCTGGAGGCGA
>JAUILJ010000933.1 GCA_030433055.1 Polyangia bacterium | reverse complement strand
CAACCCATCCACGAGCTCGATCAGGTCGGGGGTGAGGGCGCTGCGTCGCGTGCCCAGGCGGGAACCAGGAGCGCACGGATCGTAGAGCGCCGTCTTCACCTCGGAGTGCTCAGGGTTCACGCGAAGGCCGACTTCGATGCCCTGCGCTCGAGCGCGGGCAGAAAACTGCCGGAGCTGCGTCGGTGAGTTGACCACCAGATGGTCCACGAGGGGCAGCAGCGCCGCGAAATCGCCCTCGGAGTACGCTGGAGCGTAGGCGTGAACCTCGCCCCCGAACTCCTCCTTGCCGAGGCGGGCTTCGTCGGGGGAGCTCGCGGTAACTCCAGGCAGTACCTTGCGGATCTCGCTGAACGTGGACCACGCTGCGAACCCCTTCAAAGCGAGCAAGATCTTGCAGCCTGCCTCGCGTTGGACCCGGTCGAGCACTCCGAGGTTCTCTCGCAGCTTGCCCAGGTCGATGACGTAGGCAGGCGTGTCCACCTGAGTGACGTCCGTGCCCGGATCGCACGGCTGCGCCCAGGGGATGTCGCTTTCGCCGCCGTCGGCGTGATCGTCGGCTCCCACTTCAGCGCTCCTCGACGTGCCAGGGTAGGCCGTGCTTGCCCAGTGCCTCGAGGAAAGGCTCCGGGTCGAGCTGCTCCATATTGAACACGCCTTCGCCCTGCCACTTCTTGGTGAGCATCATCATCGCGCCGACCATCGCCGGCACACCGGTGGTGTAGCTGACGGCCTGCGAGCGTACCTCGCGGTAACACTCGGCGTGGTCACAGATGTTGTAGATGAACACACGCTTGTGCTTGCCGTCCTTCTTGCCCTCGATCAGACAGCCGATGCTGGTCTTCCCGGTGTAGTTCTTCGCCAGTGATGCCGGATCTGGCAGCAGAGCCTTCAGGAACTGGATGGGGACGATCTTCTGCCCCTGGAAGTCGATGGGCTCGATGCTGGTCATGCCCACGTTCTCCAGCACCTTGAGGTGGGTGATGTACTGCTCACCGAAGGTCATCCAGAAGCGAATACGCTTGAGCCCTTTGATGTTTTGGCACAGCGACTCCAATTCCTCATGGTAAAGCACGTAGGCGCGTCTCACCCCTACCCCGGGGAAATCGAAATCCTGGTGGATGCTCAACGGCGGGATCTCTTTCCACTCACCGGCTTCCCAATAGCGACCATTCTGGGTGATCTCCCGGATGTTGATCTCGGGATTGAAGTTGGTCGCGAACGGATGGCCGTGGTCGCCTCCGTTGCAATCGAGGATGTCGATGGTCTCGATCTCGTCGAATAGCTTCTTCTGGGCATAGGCGCAGAACACGTTGGTCACGCCGGGATCGAAACCGCTCCCGAGCAGGGCCATCATGCCCGCTTGCTTGAAGCGCTCTTGGTACGCCCACTGCCAGCTGTACTCGAACTTCGCTACATCGGGCGGCTCGTAGTTGGCGGTGTCCATGTAGTCCACCTTGCGAGCAAGGCAGGCGTCCATGAGCGCAAGGTCCTGGTAGGGCAGCGCCACGTTGAGCAGCAAGTCCGGCTTCACCTCATCGAGCAACCGGATCGTGTTCTCGGGATTGTCGGCGTCGAGCGCGCGCACCTCGATGTCACGTCCTGTCAGCTCCTTCACCTCGGCGGCGATCGCTTCGCAGCGAGACAGCGTGCGGCTCGCCAGCACGATCTCACTGAACACCTCCGGCACCTGGGCGCACTTGTGCACGACCACCTTGCCAACACCGCCTGCTCCGACGATCAGAACCTTGCTCATCGTTCCTCCACTGCTTTCCAGAAAGACCCGCCTGACTTCGGCGTTCGACCGCAAGCGCTCGAGCGTAGTGAGGCGGAGGGCGCGACCCATGCCACATGTTGGTGACAGGGTCGAGACCCACCCTTGGCCCCGTGGGATCCCTCAGTCTCAGGGCGCCAGCACGCAGGCGGCCCCAAAGAACTCGCGGATCTCCTGGCTGCGCGCAAGGGCATCCTTTCGCCCCAGCTCGATCAGGCGTTCGGCGAAGCCACCATCGAACAGCAAGTAAGCCGCCCAGTCAGCCTGAGAGCCTCGGGCGACCCCGAGGAGCCAACGCGGAATGCGCGACAGGCGCCAGGAGTCGAGGTGCCGCTGCAGATGCTCCTGGGCAATGGCGCCGAGGTCCTCGGAGGGACTGAAGACCAGCGTCTCGATGCGCCGATACGGGGCGCCCCGAGAGTCGATCAGCATGCGCTCCACTTCAGCGAAGCTCTGGGGAGGGAGCGCCTGCTCGAGCACCGCCACCAGGTGATTGAAGCGCTTGAGCACGGCCAGGTCGTAAACCACCTGATCGAGGAGCAGCGCGTTCATCACTTTTCCCGCAAGGAAAAATATGCTGGGGTACTCCGCGATCTTGACCTCGGGCTCGACGCCTTCTTCGCGGGTCCCGGAGAGCGTGATCACGACGAGGCGATCAGAGCCGGCTCGGATAGCAGGTGAGATGGGGGTGTTGAAGCGCAGCCCCCCATCGCAATAGTAGGAGGCGCCGATGCGACGCGCTGGAAACAACAGGGGGATCGCGGCGGACGCCAGCACGTGCTCATCCCCGATCTGACCGACTTCCGCGCGGCGACGCGGATCACGAGACGGGTTGAAGTCAGCGGCGGGCGCGACCTCCGAGAAGATCGTGGTCTTGCCTGTCGCGACATCCAGCGCGGCGACCAGGAGCGCCAGCGTGCGCCCCGATTCGACGTTGTCGTGTAGCGTCTCCCACTCGATGCTGCCGCCGATCATCGCCTCGAGGGGCCGCGGGTCGAGGAGTGACCGCCCGAAGTGCTCCTGGTCTTGGCCCGTGTTGCCGCTGCGACGCAGCCCCGAGCGCAATGACAAGAAGCCGAGCGGATCGAACTGCAGATGGCGCTCGATCTCGAGGCTCGTCCAGGTGTGGCGAAGGCGCTCGATATGCAGATCGGCGCGGTGGGTGTTCGCCGCGAGGAAGGCAGCGTTGATCGCTCCGACGCTGGTGCCGGCGAAGACTCGAAACGGAGACGGCCGGTGGATCGGCGTCCCGAGCGCCTCGACGATGCCTTCCACGACCCCCACTTCGTAGGCACCGCGCATGCCGCCTCCGCTCAGCACGAGACCGATGCGCGGCTCCTGCGCCACCGGCACGATGCTCGGGCGCATGCTGCTGCGGGGACCGACACTGGCGGGAGGTTCGCTCGACCGAGCGAAGCTGGGGCGCGTGGAGGGAGGCGCACTCATAGGCTAGCCCGACCAGCTCGTGTGACCTGGGAACCTCGAGAGACGTCGAG
>JAUILJ010000932.1 GCA_030433055.1 Polyangia bacterium | reverse complement strand
CATGAAGAGCAGGTTGGCGAGCTTGCTCTGACCATAGGCAGCCCACTTGTCGTAGCTCTGCTCTCCGTTGATGTCGTCCAGGCGCAAGATCCCGATGCGATGAGCTTGACTGCTCACGCTGACCACTCGAGGTCTCCTGATGCCTCGTGTGGCGGCTTCGATGATGCGCGGCAGCAAGAGGCCGGTGAGCGCGAAGTGACCCAAGTGATTGGTTCCGATCTGCATCTCGAACCCATCTTCGGTCTCGCGTCGAGGGATGGCCATCACACCCGCGTTGTTGATCAGGAGGTCCAGTGGGCCCTCGACCTGAGCGGCGAAGCGCCTGACAGACGCCAGGCTCGCCAAGTCCAGCTGTCGAATTTCCGCATGACAATCTGAAATGTCGCGCTTCAGCTCACTCAGCGCAGCCTCGGCTTTGCTCGGCGAGCGGCAGGCCAGGATCACCTCGGCGCCGTGGCTCAGGAGCTCACGAGTCGCTTCGAGCCCGATGCCACTGTTCGCTCCAGTGACGATCGCTCTCACCCCACTCAGATCACCCATTTGATTCGCTCGCCAGGCCATGCCCAAGCCTTACACCGACCGACCAGCGCGTTGAATCCCTTGCCACCGCTCGAGCTGAGGGCAGCAAAATCCGGGGAATGCGCTCTCAATCCTTGGGCCGCGCAGCGGCCGTCGCCCCGAGCGGGTGTGAGACGGCGCCCGATCGGACGGGGCGCTGGATCCTTGGCACGGTGAACACGAACGTGCTGCCCCGAGGTTGGTTCGGTTCGACCCAAGCTCGACCCCCGTGCGCCTCGGCGATGTGCTTCACCAGGGCGAGCCCAATTCCGCTGCCGCGAACCTTCTGTTCCTGGGCGCCGCGCCCACGCTCGAAGCGCTCGAAGATTCGCTTCTTGTCTTCCGGCGGGATGCCGGGGCCGCAGTCACTGACCCGCACCTCGGTGTAGCCCGTGACGTGCCGCACTTCCACGCGCACCAGCTCGCCTGACTTCGCGTACTTCAGCGCGTTGTCGACCAAGTTGATCACCGCCACCTCGAGGGCCCCTTCGTCCCGCAACGCCGAATCGTTTCCTCCGGGAATCAAAAGGTCGAGCTTCACCTGCTCCCTGTCGGCACGCATACGACACGCCTCGACTGCCCGCGCGACCACGTCTCCAACGCCGCCCTCCGTCATGTCGTAGGCGACCTTGCCGCGCTCGACGCGAGCAAAGTCGAGGACGTTTTCTATGAGCTGCCCCAGTCGCTCGCTCTCGTCCACGATGATCTGCAGGTACTGAGCGCGCTTCTCGGGGCTCTCCACGCGGCCGCTCTGCAAGAGTTCCCCGAACATGCGCACGAGCGACAGCGGCGTCTTCAGCTCGTGAGAGACGTTGGCCACGAACTCGCTCTTCAGCTGACTGAGCCGCCGCTCGCGTGCAGCCGCCACCAGCACGACGATGATGCCTGCGATCACCACCAAACCGCTCAAGGCGACCAGCACCATCTCGAGCACGCGACGCCGCGCCACGTTCTCGGCGAGTTCCTCGGCGGACGTCAGCGTGACGTTTACACGCCACTTGTACAGGGTCGTGGCGAAGGGGCGACCGACCGTGAACTCACCGCCGGACAGCGGAGGGCCATAGACGATTCGGCCTTCAGCATCGACCACGTTGATCCGGCTCTGATCGCCCCTCTCAGAATAAACACGCGGAAATATTTCATGGACGATGCGGGGCACATCGTGCCAGGCGACGATCAGGTAGTCGCCCCCGTCGTGCCGGCGCTGCCAATAGCTCACCAGATAGTTCACCCCGCCGTACGACTTGTGCAGGTGCCGAAGACCCCCTTTGGGTTCCTCGTCCAGCACCATGTCGTTCAGCATGCGCTGAGTGAGCAGGCGACGAAACGTCTCGTCTTCTGGTCCCGGTGCGCGCGACGCGAACGCGACGACATCGCGCAACGGTCGCCTGAGGTGCACGACGAGCACAGCGCGGACCGTTGGAGTCTGCCGGGCGGCACCTTTGAGCCACCGCTGACTCAGTGTGTCCAGGTCTCCGATATTGACGTCGCTGGCCACCGCGTCGTCCTGCTCCACGATCAGCTTGTCCAGACGGTCTGCCTTCTCGTTGGCGAGAGAGAGCGTCGCCTCGACCACGGACTGCTCACGCAGCTTCTCCAGCTGAAAGGAGGTGCGGAACGTCACCGTCGCCAGCACACCGACAGCCAGCACCAGCAGAGGCACTAGCAAGAAGGTGAGCAAGCGCGTTCGGCGCGTACCGTCAGCCACGGGCGCTAGTGTGGCGAATCATCGGCTTCGCACCAAGAAAGCCAGCCCCAAAGGCCAGCGAGGGCCCCACGGGTGAAGCTCAGCGCTTCGCCAAGACGACATCTGCGTCGAGCACGATGGGCCGCTGAGCCAGGAACTCAGCGAACTGCTCGCAGATGTAGTCGAGGGCGTTGGCTTCGTTCTCGAAGAACTCGCCACCTCCGGAGGGGTTGCTGAGTTCGACCACGCCCAGGTAGCGCCCGCCCTGACGCACCGGTCCGAGCATCACCGCTTCGGGTGTGATGCCCAAGGCTTGCCAGTGCTCCCCCAAGCCAGGGGCGTTGTCCTTGGAGAAGCGCAGCGAGCGCGGCGCCCGGAGCACGTCACGGAACAGCTCGTCCGTATCCGGCGTGGCGTGCATCAGCACCTTCTCGGCGCTGTCGCCTCGCGCACGCACCACGACGAAGCGGCGCGTGTTGATGTCGAACACATGGACGACGGTCGCCTCCGCGGGGAGCGTCTTGGACAGCACATCCAGCATGAAATCCGCACCCGCCATCAGATCCGGCATGAAGTGCAGGTCGTGCATCGTCTCGAACAGCTCGCTGATCAGGTCATCTTTGCCTTCACGGCGAAGTAGGGCGATCTTCTGGGACGGGGTGTCTGGGTGGGTCGTCGTGCTCTCACCACGCCGCTTGCCCTTCTTCCGTCGCGAAGATGGAGCCGCGGCGTCCGACTTCGACTTCGCGGCCGACTCCTCGGGGGGGGCGGAGGGCTTGGGCGCCGCTGCGGCAGGCTCGCTTGGTCGTGCGGCAGGGGGCGGGCTCGAAGCCACCAGCGGTTCCTCGGTGATCTCGAATGGATCGCTGGCTTCTACCGCCTCGTGCTCCAGCGCGGAGGCCACGCTTGGATCACTCATCGACACCGGCGCGACATCGATACCCGGCCCGCTGTAGGGCGGGATGGATTCGGGCGGCGAATCGCTGGGCGGCGCCACGCTGACTGGCGCATCGTCAGTACCGCGTGGAAAT
>JAUILJ010000931.1 GCA_030433055.1 Polyangia bacterium | reverse complement strand
GAACGGACCGCTTTGGAACGATGCGCGAGTTGCTCGAAGGCTTGGTCCAGCACGCAGGCAGTCAGAGCCCGATCCGTGGCCTGCCCTTCACCGCCGCGACCTGGGGGATGCGCCTCACGAGCAAGCTCGGCATCTCACCCCTCGGGGACTATCACTCGCTGATGTATGGCCGCGAGATGTGGTTCGACATCGCGCCGACTTGCCATGAGCTCGGCTGGCAGCCACGCTTCTCGAACGCCGAGATGATCGCTGACTCCTACGATTGGTACGTGGCACACCGGGACGAGATCCAGGCGCGCCAGGGAGCATCCCACCATCGCTCGGCGGTTCGCCTTGGCGTGCTCGCCGTACTGGAACGCCTGCCATGAGCGCCCCGCACCGGCGCTTCCACGGCGCCCTGCGCCCGGCGCTGGGTGCGCTGACCGCTCTGCTGCTCATCGGCTGCCGTAGCCCGACGTGCGACTCGCCCACGCCTTGCCAGGATGCGCTGATCGTCGGCCTGCCGGGCGCAGGCGCAGGTGACTACCTCCTCACCCTCGGTCTCGATGGCCAAACGGAGAGCTGCAGCATCACCCTCGACGGCGCTGGAGGCGGCAGCAAGACCTGCAGCTCCGAAGATCTCGATATCGGGACCCTGGACGGCGCGATCTACGCGTACGTCTACGGCACGCCTCAGACGGTGAATATCCGCCTTGAGTTTGGCTCACGGATCCTGTTTCAGCGCGACGTGTCGCCCAGCTACCAGGACCTCCGCAACGACAGTCAGAACTGCGTCTCCTGCCAGCAGGCAGAGCTCGACTACACCGACGAGTGACCGAGCGGCGCTGGGGCCGCTCACGTCTCCCGAAGTCGACTACCTCGGGCCAGCCTGGGAGCAGACCCCACCCACGCACACCGCGCTGCTGTCGCAGCAGTCTGCAGCCGTCGTGCAGGTCTCCCCAATGCGCGCGCAGTCATTCGTCGGCGGCGGCACGCAGGCCAGGCTGCCGTCCGGCTGCTCGCGGCAGAACCCGCTACAGCACTCGTAGCCCTCGCTGCAGGAGTTTCCCTCCTGCTTGCACGGCTCCAACGCCCAGTAGGCGTCCATGTTGATGGCCCCCAGCTCCTGCCCGGGGAGCCTGAACGCGGGGTGACTGGGGTCACTGCCTGGCGTCGGGTTCGGGTCGATGGCCGCGACCCACAGCTGCTTGCGGTTCTCGTTCGTGGAGTCCCCGGTGCTCGCCATCTTGTTGCCGTAGTCGCGTGGGCTAACGAACACGACCCAGTAGTAACCACCAACGCTGACCGGGTTGACTCGGGGCTGATAGTTCCTCGAGGAATCCTTACCTGTGAGCACACCGTCGCCGTTCGCCTGCCCCAAGCGGATCTCGGTGGCGCTGCCATCGGTCGGGACCATGAACAGATCGTTCGACCCGGTCTGGAACGGCGCGGTCGCGCCAAAGCTCGCGCGACTGTAGTTGCCGCGCTGGTAGATCACCCATTTCGAGTCAGGAGTAAACGTCGGGAAAGCGACCTCCTGGCCGTTGCCTGCGATCAGCTGGCGCCGGTTGCCGAAGTGAGTCCCACTGCCCACGTGGGCGTCCAAGATCTCGAGATCGCTGGAAGAAAACTCGACAGGGTAGCCGCCTTGAACGTTGGCGGCATAGGCCAGGTATTTTCCGTCCGGAGAAAACTGTGGATGCGCCATGTTCACGCTGGCGCTCATGCTGTCGAGCTCCGAAGGGATCGGCGCTCCGGTCGCCGCATCGGCGAGCAACATATCGAAGGCCACCGTGTCGTAGACCAGGTGCGAGCCATTGGGTGTCAGCGCGCTGAATATCGCGGGGCCAGGGTTGTAG
Source organism: Polyangia bacterium (assembly GCA_030433055.1). GTDB lineage: Bacteria > Myxococcota_A > Polyangia > Polyangiales > Polyangiaceae > JAHBVY01. Next base: position 1,444 of record JAUILJ010000931.1, on the reverse strand, counting down.
GTGCTCAGCACCTGGATCTGCTCGGTAGAGGTGTCCACGACGCCCCATGGCCGCGCGCATGAGCCGTTGGCCGTCCCGCAGGCACTGAACAGCGCCGCTAGGCGTGAGCCGTCGCGACTCACCGTGTGACAGGCCACACAGCGTTTCCCTGAGGAATTCGCGTCCCACGGTGGGCTCTCGCCCTGGTAGCCCCCGATCGGCGCTGGCGACCCGAGCTGGTCATACGGCCCGGGATCGAACGCTGGTACGGGCGCGTCAGCTCCTGGGTTGAGCTTGACGATCTGCCCCAGGTTCACCGCCCAGTAGTAGATGGTCCCTCGCAGGCTGCCAGGGGCGATGGTCCAGGTCTGGCTCATGGCCGCGTGAGCCGCGCCGCCGGGGTCCTTGCGCTGCACGGCCACGTTGATCACGGAGCCGTCGCTGCTCTCCGCCAGTTGATCCCACCAGTCCTTCGGCACGGCGACGCTGCTGGGCGGATCTGCGGCGACGTAGCCAGTGAGATCGACGTAGGTGCTGTGGATGGTGATCTTGTACTGGTCACCCGCGTTTCCGCCGTTCCACATCAGCTCCGGCGGCAGCAACCCTCGGGCGAACACGGTCTTGTCATAGGGGTAGAGGAAGGTGCCGCTGGGGTTCGAGTCCGGAGAGTTGAAGCTGTCGATCTCGCTGGGGGTGAGCCCGGCGGTGTTCGTCTCCAGGCTCAGCGTGATGGTCACCTGCGCCGTGCCGGTGAGCACGGTGCCGTCGCTCGTGGTCACGCTGGCGGTCACCACGCCCGCTCCACCTTTGTTTCCGCGAGGTGTTAGTGCGCCCCCGCTCGCCGTCACCGAAGCCAGGTCCAGCCGATCAAAGCTCCAGTTCGCCGCGACGTCCTGGGTCCCACCACCGACCAGGTTTGCGCGCGCCGTGAACTGGGTCGCTGACACCGCTCCGTTGACCACCTGGATGGTCGCGGTGGGTGGATCGACGACGATGCTCTCGATCTCCGAGGAGCTGGCGTCGAGAAAGCCGGAACCGCCGCTGGCAGACCCCGCAGCACCTGCTGAGCCTCCGCTGGCGCCTTGCCCGGCGCTCCCCGCCAGGCTCGTGCCGCCCCCGGCTGTTTCCCCGTCCCCACTTCCGCAGGCGCCAGCGACGAACGCTCCCAACACCACCAAGCCAAGCCAGGGTAGAACTCTCACTGCGACACCTCCGCCCAGATACTAGCGGAATTTGCGCCCCCTTACGAACGCCTGTTTGGTGTCCGTCTCGGAATGCCTCGCTGGGGCGTGGACTGGAGTGAGATTCGGGGGTGAGACGCACCGATTATGCGCCGCGACGCGCGGGAAGTCGATGAACTGTTCGGGGCAATGTCGTATTTGATTCGCGCCATGACAGGAAAGTGCTGAATGGCGCGCAAAGTCGCTAAGACGCAAAGGACGAGAGAGGATATGCCATCCGCGAC
>JAUILJ010000930.1 GCA_030433055.1 Polyangia bacterium | reverse complement strand
CCCAGGCGCGGCTGATCATCCTCGGGATGCGCAAGAAGTACCGGCACGTGCGCAAGTACGCGCCGCTCAGCACCGCGCTCTACGCGAAGATGAACGACGCGGCGAAGGAGCTGGGCGTCGAGTGGGGCGAGCTCTCCTGGACGCTGGAAGACAACGGTCCCGTCAACGTCGGGATCAAATTCATGGGTGGCAAGATCTACAAGCGCTACCGCATGTACGAGCGAGAGATCTGAGGAACGATATGAAGGTTCTGCTCACCGGAGGTTCTGGCTTCCTCGGCTCTCACATCGCCGAGCAGCTGACCGCGCAAGGTCACACCGTACGTGCGCTCGTGCGCAAGACCAGCGACACCAGCTTCCTCGAGAAGCTCGACGGCCTCGAGTTCGCCGAAGGCGCGATCAGCGACGTGCCGAGCCTCGAGCGCGCGGTGGAGGACGTGGATGCGGTGATACACTCGGCAGGCTTGGTCAAAGCCAAGAAGCCAGAGGATTTCCACCGCACGAACTGCGGCGGCACCGTCAACCTGTTGGACGCCGCGCTCAAGCACAGGGCTCGGATCAAGCGCTTCGTGCTCGTGAGCAGCCTGGCCGCCGTCGGCCCGAGCGAAGACGGTAGCCCGGTCGATCCGGACAATGCTCCAGGTCCCGTGACCCACTATGGGCGCAGCAAGCTCGCGGCGGAGCACGCCGTGCTGGGGAAAAAAGCCGAGATCCCCGTCACCATCATTCGGCCGCCTGCCATCTACGGCCCGCGCGATCAAGAGATCCTCGCCTTCTTCAAGGCGATCAAGAATCGCGTGATTCCCTACTTCGGGACCACCGACAATCGCGTCAGCATGATCTACGGCGCAGACGCCGCCGCTGCGTGTATCCGCGCGGTAGTCACAGACACGCCCAGCGGCAGCGCGTTCTTCCTCGAAGACGGTCGAGCCTACAAGTTCTCAGACATGATCGAGCAGGTCGAGCAGGCCCTGGGTAAGCGAGCCTGGTTGCGCTTCCCGATCCCGCGCCCGATCATGACCACCGCAGCGCTTGGCAGCGAACTCTACGGCAAGGTTGCCAACAAACCCGTCATGCTCACCCGCGACAAGCTCAACGAGCTCTTCGCGCCACACTGGGTCTGCAGCGCTGAGGCGACCCGCAAGGCACTCGACTGGGAGCCTCGAGTGCGTTTCGACGAAGGCGCGCGCATCACGGCCGAGTGGTACCGCGACGCCGGATGGCTGTGAGGGCATGGGCGCGGCGCGCATTCGTCAGCACGACTTCGCCGTAAAGGGCGAGGTCGCGAGCGGCTTCGGCCCAGTGCGAGAGGTGCTGGAGGAGAGCTTCGCCCGGGGAGAGGAGTGGGGCGCGTCGCTGTGCGTGGCCCACGCGGGGCGAGTCGTGGTCGATCTGTGGGGCGGCGTGCGCGACCGGGAGCGTCAAATCCCGTGGACGGCAGACACGCTGAGCACAGGGTTCTCGAGCACCAAGGGCATGGTGGCGCTTTGCTTCTTGATGCTCGCCGACCGAGGACTGCTCGACTACGACGCACCCGTCGCGAAGTACTGGCCCGAGTTCGCACAACGGGGAAAATCAGAGGTCACAGTCCGCTGTCTCCTCAATCACCGCGCGGGGCTGATCGGTGTCGCCGAGCCAATCACGCTGGACCTGATCGAGACTCGGCCAGAACGCGTCGCGGAGATCCTCGCGGAACAGCTCCCGAGCTGGACCCCGGACACCAACCAGGGCTACCACGGGGTCACCTATGGTCTGTACGCCCAGGAGCTGTTCAAGCGCATCACCGGAGAGAGCCTCGGCGCCTTCCTGCGCCGCGAGATCAGCGAGCCCCTGGGCGCTGACGTGTACCTCGGCCTCCCTCAGGAGCTCGAGTCACGGGTCGCGAAGAACTACGCAGCGACTACCCGCGAGCGCATCTTCCACATCGTGCCCCAGCTGCTGCTGACAACGAACGAGGGCCGAGTGTTTCGTCAGGTCGTGTCCGGTGGTGACGCCGCGCGCGCGTTCGCGCACCCAGCGGAGCTCGGTCCCAGTGGCATCGACAACTTCAACACCCGTCGCGTGCACGCGCTGGAGCTGCCGTGGGCGAATGCCTTGATGAGCGCGCGCGGCTTGTGTCGCGTTTACAGCGCGCTGGCCCTCGGCGGAGCGGTCGATGGGGTACGCCTGGTCCAGCGCGAGACGATAGGTCCCGTGCTGGAGCGCCAGTCTTGGTCCGCCGAAGATCGGGTGCTGCGCAAGCCCCTGGGCTGGAGCCAGGGTTTCCTCAAGGAAGAACTCGGGATGTTCTCACCCAATCAGTCGAGCTTCGGGCACCCTGGCGCCGGAGGGGCGCTCGGGTGGTGCGACCCTGAGTCTCAGCTCGCCATCGGCTACTTGCCGAACAAGATGGCGTATCACATCCGCTCTCCACGGGCGCGGCGCCTGTGTCGGACAATCTACGAGTGCCTCGAAGCCAGAGCTCGGCCCTAGCGCGGCGAATCTGCGACTCGACCTCAGCAGAGACGGCGCGCGTCCAGGCTGACGCTAGTTGCAGGAGCGAACCCAGGTGAGGACGTCCTTCACCGGCACGACACGCACCTCAGGCTTGCTCAGCGCATAGTCGAGGAACTCCTCGATCGCTTCCTGGCGCTCCTGGGTGTTGGCGTTTTCCGGCGCCGTGTACTTGCTCGAGTAGTAGTCGGTGTGGGCGCCCAGCATGAAGGGAGCGCGGTTGCCCTGGAGCCTCAGATCCAAGCTGTATTTCAGCGTGGCAACAAACTCGGCCTTGGTCAGCTTGAACGAGACCCACAGGTTGTAGTCGAAGCCCGTGATCTTTCCGCTGTCTTCGTCGAACCAGGACTGGAGCGCGTGCAGCTTCGCCCGCAAGCCTGGCTGGATACCGTACTGGCTCGCGACGGCATCCGGCGGGACGACCAGCGGATAAACCGGCATCTCCCAGAGCCCAGGATGCCCTGTCAGCGGCTCTGTCTTGGTCCCCCACTCAACGAGCAACTGATGCACGGGGGCGCCGTTGTCCAACGTGAAGGGCCAGTTGTAATTGGTACCGTCCTGTTCAGACTGCCAGCCCTCCTCGATGCTCGTGTCGTACCAGACGTGGTGTGCCTTCAGCACGTCGAAGAGCGCGTCGTCGTATTCCAGAAACGGGGTGCGAAAGCCCAGGATCTCCGCTGCGGGCACGCCAACGCCCTTGCTGCTGTCAGGGGAGAAGTTGTCTTCGTTGGGGTCGAAGGGCGCCGTCAGAAGGTCGATGGGCGTCGTGACCTCGGTGGTCCAGCGTGTCGCGTC
>JAUILJ010000043.1 GCA_030433055.1 Polyangia bacterium | reverse complement strand
CGGTGAGCAGTTCCGGCTCGAGCGGCTGCCCGCCGACCGGAGCCGGGTGATCTACCCGGCCGAGCCGCTGCCCGGTCTCGCCGATCCCGACGAGGCGATCCGCCAGGCGTTGCTGAACCCGATCGACGACGACCCGCTGCCGAGCCTGCTCACGCCGGGGATGAAGCTCACGATCGCGTTCGACGACATCTCCCTGCCGCTGCCCCCGATGCGTCGTCCCGATGTGCGAGAGCGCATCCTGACCATCGTGCTCGACCTGCTCGCCGACCACGGTGTGGACGACATCGAGATGATCATCGCCACGGCCGTGCACCGCCGCATGAAGGGGCACGAAATTCGTCACTGCGTCGGCGATAAGATCTTCGACGCCTACTGGCCGGACCGCCTCTACAATCACGACGCCGAGGACCAGGAGAACATGGTCGAAATCGGCACCACCGAGCTGGGCGAGGTGGTGGAGCTCAACCGCCGGGCGGTGGAGAGCGACCTGGTGATCTACGTCAACGTGAACTTCGTGCCCATGGATGGTGGACACAAGTCCGTGGCAGTTGGCCTGTGCGGCTACAAGAGCCTCCGCGCTCACCACAACCCATTTACCATGCGGGATTGTCACTCCTACATGGACCCCGCTACCTCGGCGCTGGCGAGCAGTGTGGAGCGCATGGGCCGCATCGCGAACCAAGCGCTCAACGTCTTCACCATCGAGACCGCGCTCAACAACCGGATGTTCGACAAGAACCTCGACTTCCTGGCGAAGAACGAGGACGAACTGACGGGCAAGGAGCGCATGTTGCAGAAGGGGTTGATCGCTACCCTCAAGCGCCTACCCCAGCCTGCGCGCCAAGCCATCTTCGACAAGTTCCCTGCGCCCTACGGCGTGATCAGCGTGGCCGCCGGATCGACCGAGGCCGTTCACACGAAGACGCTGGAGAAGAACTTCGCCCAGTACTGCGTGCCCTTCCAGGGGCAGGTGGACGTGCTGGTCAGTGGTGTGCCCTTCATCAGTCCGTACAACGTGCACGCCTTCTTGAACCCGCTCCTGGTCCAGGTGATGGCGCAAGGTTACCTGTTCAACTTGTACCGCAACGCTCCGCTGGTGAAGAAGGGCGGCACGCTCATCATCACCCACCCGTGTACGGACAAGTTCGACCACGAGCAGCACGCACCCTACATCGACTTCGTTCACCGTTTACTCCCGGAAACACGCGACGCCGTGGAGTTACACAAGCGCTACGAGCAGAAGTTCGCGCAGGATCCGGCGTTCATTCAGATGTACCGCACCGGGCACGCCTACCATCCAGTTCATCCCTTCTACATGTGGTACTGGGGCGAGGCTGGGCGCCAGCACCTGGGCCGCGTGATCGTGGTCGGCGCGGACAACGAGTACATCCCCCAGATCCTGGGCTACGAGACGGCCCCGACCATGGATGAGGCGCTGTATCGGGCGCGGGGAGGCGAGCTCAAGAGCCTGGACATCGCGTGCCTGCATGTCGCTCCCATGTTGATGGCTGATGTGTCGGTACCCGGAAGCGGAGCGCGAGGCGGATGAGCGGCATAAACGGCAAGCACGGCGCGCACCCTTCCGGCAACGGCCTGACGAAGCTGGTGGAGGGCGCTGCGAGCGAAGTGACTTCAGCCAAAGGTCCGCTCAACATCCGGGAGCAGCTGCGTGGGCGGCGCTTGGTCGTCGTCGGCGGCACCGGGTTCCTCGGCAAGGTGTGGTGGGCGATGCTGCTCCACCACTTCCCCGAGATCGAGCGCATCTACCTGGTGGTGCGTGAGCGCAAGCATCAGACCGCCGAGCAACGTTTCGACGCGGATATTCTGACGTCTGAAGTGATGCTCCCACTGCGTGAGCGATACGGCGACGGCTACGAAGCCTTCATGCGTGAGAAGATCGTACCGATCCCCGGCGACGTTTCTTATCCGCTGTGTGGCCTGCCGGCTCCGCTACGCGACGAGCTGCGCGGCACGGTGGACGCCGTGGTGAACTCCGCGGGCGTGGTGGACTTCGACCCGCCACTGGACCAGGCGCTCGACGTCAACGCCTTCGGCGTGCAGAACCTGATCGCGCTGGTGAAGGACCTGCAAGGCGCCAAGCAGACCAAGCTGATGCACACATCGACCTGCTTCACCGCGGGAGATCGCACCGGTTTCATCGAGGAGCTGGATCCCCGGCTCAGGCCGTTCCCGAAGGCGGGACAGCTAGAAGAGGCTCACTGGGACCCCGAAGGGGAGATCGCCGAATGCCTCGACGTGATCGAGCAAGCGCGGCACCGCGCTGGAGACAAGTTTCGCCAGAGCCGCTTCCTGGATGAAGCCCGCACGAACCTCGAGCGGCGAGGGGAACCTGCTCGAGGCCCGGCGCTCGCAGATGAGATCGAGCGTGTACGCCGCAAGTTCATCGAGGCGCAGCTCGCCGAGCTGGGTACCGAGCGCGCGAACTTCTGGGGTTGGTCGAACACCTATACGTACACCAAGAGCATCGGGGAGCAGATCATCTGCAACTCGGGGCTCGAGTTCACCATCGTCCGCCCCGCGATCATCGAGTCGAGCTGTGAGTTTCCAGTCAAGGGCTGGGCAGAGGGCATCAACACCTCTGCGCCCCTGATCTACTCGTTGCGCGAGGGCCAGACCCAGATCCCCGGTTCGGACAACTACCTGGACTTCATCCCCTGTGACATGGTCGCGGGGGCCATGACGCTTTCCCTCGCGGAACTGCTCGAGGGTACGGCGCCGCTGGTTTATCAGTACGCTTCTAGCGACACGAACCCCTGCACCATGCGGCGCTTCTTCGAGCTCTCGGGCTTGTACAAGCGGAAGTACTACCAGAAGACCGGTCGCGGTGGCCCGCTGCTCTCCTATCTACAGGCGCATTTCGAGGGTGCGCTGCTGACGGAGCAGCAGTTTCATAGCTTCGGTCCGCCTGCGGTGAGCAGGGCGACAGCCGGGCTTTCCAAGCTGCTTGGTCGGGCGGGGGTTGGGCCAGCCGCGCCCATCCTCAAGCCCCTTGCCAAGGTCGTTGGTTCCTTCGGGAACCAGCAGGACAAGGTGGGCAGCGTGCTCGGCCAGTTCCTGCCGTTCGTCTGTCGGTACCACTACATCTTCCGCTGCGACAACACGCGCGCGGCCTACGCCCGCCTCTCCGACGAGGAGAAGCGCCTGACGTTCTGGGAGCCGGAGAACATCGACTGGCGCGAGTGGTTCATGGAGGTCCACATGCCGGGCCTCGAGAAGTACGTGTTCCCACTGATTGACGAGCGGGTGAAGAAGCAGCGCCCCGCGCCGCGGCGTCATGAGACGCTGACCGAGTTGCTGCTCGAGATGGCCCAGCGCCACGACCTAGCCGTCGCGCTGCAGCGCACCGAGGAGCACGGCCTGAGTCGCGCGAGCTTCCGCGAGTGGCGCGACCGTGCGTTCGCGTGCGCCGCGCGTCTCGAAGCGCACGGCGTGAAGCGCGGCGACCGCGTGCTGCTGGCTGGCGCGAATCACCCCGCCTGGTCGATCAGCTTCTTTGGCATCTTGCTGGCAGGGGCGACGGTGGTGCCCCTCGACGTCAACGTCGAGGAGCAGATCGCAGCGAACCTGCAGCGTGCCTCCGGCGCGCAGATCTTCATCAGCGATCTCGACGTGCGTGAGCGCTGCAGGGCGGAGCTGGGCGAGGGCGTTCAGTGGCTGGACTACGAAGCTGTGGCAGCCCCAGGGGAGCTACCGCCGTGGGCTCACGCCCTCGAAGCCGCCATGGCTCGAGAGGCGGTGGTCGAGCCCGAGCAGCGAGAGGCCGCCGAGGCGCGACGGGTCACGCCCGATGACGTCGCGTGCTTGATCTACACCAGCGGCACAACGGGCTCGCCCAAGGGCGTGATGCTCACCCACAAGAACCTCACGGCGCTCGTGGCCAGCCTGGCACCACTGTTTCCGCTCGGTAAGCGCGACCGCGTGCTCAGCGTGCTCCCGTTGCACCACACCTTCGAGCTCACCTGCGGCATGCTGCTGCCCCTCAGCCGTGGGTGCCGTATCGTCTACCTCGACGAGCTCAACGCGGAGCGCCTCGAGGTCGGCCTGAACGAAGGTCGCATCACCGCGATGGTCGGAGTTCCCGCGCTGTGGGAGATGCTCGAGCGCCGGATGCTGTCCAAGGTCGCAGAGCGAGGGGCGCTGGCGTCGCGCGTCTTCGACATGGCGGTGGAGATCAATCGCAGCGTGGGCAAGAGCCTCGGCCTCGACACGGGCCGCGTGCTGTTCGGGCCGGTGCACGAAGCGCTGGGGGGGCACTTGCGTTACCTGGTCAGTGGCGGTGCCGCCCTGCCGGAGAGCACCCACAAGCTGTTCAGCGGTCTTGGACTGCACCTGGCGGAGGGTTACGGACTGACCGAAGCGTCGCCCGTGCTCACGGTGGCTCCAGGTGGGCCCAAGACGAAGCCCGGTCACGTGGGCAAGCCGATCCCGGGCGTGGAGATCCGGATCCACGAGCCCAACGCCGATGGCGTGGGCGAAGTGTACGCCCGTGGCGAGAGCGTGATGCTCGGGTACGCCGACGATCACGACGCCACGACTCAGGTCATCGACTCCGACGGTTGGCTGCACACCGGCGATCTTGGAAAGCTGGATCGCCAGGGGCGGCTCACCATCGTAGGCCGCGCGAAGGACACGATCGTCACCTCGAGCGGCGAGAACGTGTACCCGGACGACGTCGAGGCGCGCCTCGGCAAGGTGGAGCACATCGAGGAGTACGCGATCCTTGGTGTCGACGACCCCCGCGGGGGCGAGCGCATCGCGTGCGTCGCGGTGCCGGAAGAAGATCCAGAGCACGATCGGGCCGCGCGGCACGCCCGCGCCAAGCAGTCGCTGGAGCGCGCGCTCAATGCCCTCCCGGTCGTGATGCGCCCGCAGATCACCACGCTGCTCGACGTGGCTCTGCCCCGCACTGCCACCCGCAAGGTGAAGCGCCGCGAGCTTCGTCGCCTGCTGGACCGTGTGGCGCCGCTGTCGGAGCGGCCGCCGCGCCTGGCGTCCCAGGGCGTCGACGCCTCGGGCCACGACGCTGCGGCGCGGATGGTGCGAGCGGCTGTCGCGACCATCACGCGGCGCAAGGAGAGCGAGCTCCGTACGGATATGAGCTTGCGAGGAGATCTCGGCTTTGACTCCTTGATGCTGCTCGAGTTCTTGGTCGCGCTCGAAGGTCAATCCGGCCGCAGCGTAGACGCTGAGCGCTTGACCAACTGCCACTCCATCGGAGACGCCGAAGCGCTGATGCGCGAGCTGCGGAGTGGACGCACCACCACAGCCCTCGATACCCGTATCGAGAAGGAGGCTGAAGAGCCCTTGGAGATCCCAGAGCCACTGCGCAAGGCCGCGATGGACTGGCTGGGCCGCGGGCAAATGGGCTTCTACGAGAAGGTCTTGAGCACCAAGGTCGTGGGGCGCGCTTTCCTGCCGCACAACCGCAACACGCTGGTGGCAGCCAACCATGCGAGCCACCTCGACATGGGGCTCGTGAAGTACGCGCTGGGTGGCTATGGGCGAGACATGGTCTCCCTCGCCGCGCAGGACTACTTCTTCGAAGGCGGGAAGTGGCGCAAGACCTACTTCGAGAACTTCACCAACCTGGTGCCGATGAGTCGCGGTGGCTCCTTGCGCCAGAGCCTACGTCAGGCAGGCGAGCTGTTGGAGCGTGGTAACGTGGTGTTGGTGTTTCCCGAGGGAACCAGGAGCGTGGACGGTGCCATCCACGAGTTCAAGCCTGCGGTCGGGCACCTCGCGTTGCAGTACAACACTGACATCTTGCCGGTTTACCTCGGCGGCACGTACGGCGCGTTGCCCAAGGGCGCGCTGGCCTTGCGGAGCCGCAAGGTGCAGGTTCGGATCGGTCCGCCCTTGGAGGTCTCCGAACTCAAGCGCCTGACCGAGGGGATGAGTGTTACCGAAGCCTCCCGCACCGTGGCGCGCCTGACCCAGCAGGCCGTTGAGGAGCTCGCCGCGGGTCGGGTGCTCGATCTGAAGCTGCTCAGCGTCGAGGACCTGACAGGTCAGAAGAAGCAGGAGACCATGGCCGATGTGTTCAAGGACCTGGAGTCTCGGTTCCGGGCAGGCCGCATCGAAGAGGCGGTGAGCTACTACTTCTCCCTGGGAGAGGGCGAGCGCTGGAGCATGCAAATTTCCTCCGAGAATTGTCGCATCTGGGCGGGTAAGCCTGAGGGTGACGCGGACTGCGTCCTCAAGACCTCCCAGGCCATGTTCACGCGCATCGTGCGGGAGGCGTACACGCCGAGCCCGTCGGAGTTCATGGCAGGTACGGTCAAGTCGAACAACATCGGGCTCCTGGTGACCTTCCAAAAGGCCTTTGGCCTGCAGTCAGAAAGCTGAGAGAGATATGGGCCGGTATTGGGTTGGTGGAGCTACGGGGTTTCTGGGCAGTCATCTGGTGCGCCAGCTGAAGAGCGCTGGTCACCAGGTGGTTGCCGCGAGCCGCAGCGGGGGCCGGGTCGACGACGTCGCGGTGGAGTCCGTAGATATCCTCGACGAAGTTGCCGTTCGGAAAAGCGCCGCGGGGTGTGACGCCGCGTTCTTGTGTACCGGCAGGGTGAGCCGCGACAAGGACGACGCGGCGGCGCTGCACGAGCTCCACGTCACGGGCACCAGGCGCGCACTGAGCGCGCTCAAAGCTGCCGGCGTCAAGCGGGTGGTCTACGCCAGCACGTCGGGGACCATCGCCGTCGGCAGAGATCCTGATTGCCTGTTCAACGAGCGGGACCACGCGCCCTTGGACATCATCGCGCGCTGGCCCTACTACCGGACCAAACTCTACGCCGAGCGCGAGGCGCTGGACGCCGTCAGCGAGGACTTCGAGGTGGTGATTGTGAATCCGACGCTGCTTCTCGGCCCGGGCGACGAGCGTGAGTCATCCACCGGCGACGTGAAGAGCTTCCTCGAGCGACGAGTGCCCGCGGTCCCGGGCGGGGGAATGAGCTTCGTTGACGTGCGCGACGTGGCGAGCGCGATGGTCGCAGCCCTCGAGAAGGGGCAGAGCGGTGAGCGCTACCTGCTGTGCGCGAAGAACCTCACCATCGCCGCGTTCTTTCAGCGCCTGGAGCGCCTGACGGGGATCCCTGGACCGAAGCTGCGGCTGCCGAAGAATCGCGCGCTGGCGATCGGCGCGAACAAGCTGTTCAGTCGCGCCATCGAAGCTGTCGGAGGCACGCCCCCAGTCGACGAGATCAGCGTCGAGATGGCGCAGTACTTTTGGTACTGCGATTCCTCCAAGGCTGAGCGAGAACTCGGCTTCAAGCCGCGGGATCCCGGGGAGACGTTGCGGGACACCGTCAACGATCTGGTCGAGCGCCGCGTAGCGTTTCCCGACGGAGCCGTGGTCCTCTCGAGGCCACCCGCCAGCTTATAGCCGTCTGCACCCGTTCGGGGTGAGGCCCGTGGTGGTGATACGCACCCGGCTGCCGTTTGGCAGCGTGAAATCATCGCGCTCGGCGCCGCGAAGCAACGACTCCGCGGCCGCATATGCCGCTTCGTACGGAGCGGCTCCGTCGACCAGGTACAGCTCGACCTCCACGACGCGCGTAGCCGTCGAAGAGCCGTAGCAGGCCTCGTCGATACCGGAGTTGGTGCAGGCCACCGTGAGCCGCTTGAGCCGTTGAGCTACCTCTGCGGCGTCCTTCCCCGCGACGCTCAAACGCACGTGTCGCTTCCCCCCTGCTCCCATCGACCCTCCCGTCAGATAGGGTACAGCGTCGAACGCTGGATGCCAAAGTCGGGGCGCGCTCCGGATCAAATCTATGGGGAAAAGACATACGCGTCGGTGCTTCCAAACGCGCCCAATCGCTTTGATACGGATCCGGTGCCGTTGGCGAGCGCCGTTCAGTCGCTGCAGCCGGGTCAAATTTGGCACGGGATGACCGGTGAGGCTGGCTATTTCCGGGGGGATTTGCCGTCTAGGCGGCGCGCCTCACCCCCTGCGCAGGCCGAGCTGAGCCCTGAGGCGGAGGTAGCCTGGGCTCACTGCGAAGCGGACCAAGGCCTTGCTGCGTTCAGCGCGCGTGGCAATGTCCTCGGTGTCCTCAGCCTGGCGGATGACCTGGAGCGCTGTCGGGAGGTCGTCACACAGCAAGAAACCGGCGCGGTCTGCGGTGAGGTCGATTCCGCGCATCCAGCGGCGTAGGTCGAGGGCGGCGCCTTGCTGGAGCAACTCGCTCACGATCTTCGCGAGCGCTTGACTGCGCTCCGGCGTGAGCTTGCGCTCGATCGCGATGCCCGCGCCCTGGGCAGCTTCGGCGACGTCTGCGGATACGGGGAAGCGGGGAGCGAACAGCCGGATGGCCCCGGAGAGCCACGCGCGGAGCTCCTTGTGACTCGACACCAGGTGCCGCACGTAGAAGCCTGGCCTGAAATAGCTCAGCGCCCGGCCGCTCTCGAAGCTGAAGGTTCGACTCCTGCCCCTCAGCTCCAGTGCGCCTTGCCCCAGCGAGATGCAGGGTGGCGTCGCGTGGAGCAGGCTCATGGTGCGTGGGTCGTTCGAGTTCTGATACAATCGAGGAAGTGTTACCCCGAGGCAACGCGCGTCGTGGCTCAAGGTGTACACGCCGGGAAGGTGGGCCCCGGGGTCGACGCTGTGGTCGTCGCTGTAGCCCAGCTGTTCCAGGGGGGTCCCGCGCACGTCGAGCACCGTCCCTTGGAGCAGCGCGAGGACACCGGTCAGTAGCCGATCCGCGTCTTCGTGCATGAGTACGTTGAGCCAGTCCTCGTGGCTCAGCTGAGTGCTCACCGCCGGGGGCTCACCGGGGCGCCCCTGGCGAAAATACGTCGACTCCTCGGGGCTGGCTTGGTTGAGCGCGTAGAGCGCCTGAGAGACGCACCACGTGGAGTCTGAATCGCGCTGCCGGGAGTACAGCTCGAATAGGGAGCGATAGATGGCGACCCGATAGGGATCCTTGGCCAGCACGGCCTCGTGAGTGGCCAGGGCCTTGTCGAGGTAGCGCGCGGGATCCCGAGCGTAGAGCCTCGCTAGGCGCTCTTGGCGATGGATCCCATCGGGGGCCAGCTGGAGCGCAGCGTCGGTCAGGGCTATGGCCTGGTCGAGCCTTCCGAACTGCTGATCGTAGAGCAACGCGAGTTCGTCCATCAGCTCCAGCATCCGAGGCTGATCGCGAGCGTCGGAGGCGCGCTTGAGCTGGTCTTTGAGTAGCTCCTTGAGCGAGTCGAAGTCGCCTCGCGCCCTCACGACGTCCATGGCGCGCGCCTGGGCGCTCTCCAGGCTCGGATCGAGGCGCATCACCTCCTGGTAGAGATCCGCCGCCTGCTTCAGATCGCCGAGCTCGTCCTGGCACAGGTTCGCCGCGGTCATCAGATACTTCGCCCGCTGCTTCTGATCGTCGACGAGCCCGGCGACCTCCAGAATCACGTCGACCAGGCGCGCCCAGTCTTTCCCTTCGGAATAGAGACGCATCAACTTGAGCAGCACGGTGCGATCTCCGGGGCGTTTGGAGAGCGCGCTCAGGTAGTTCTTCGTCGCGTATTCGGGGTCGGAGAGGCGGTCCGCTGCGACGTCTCCGAGCTGGATCAAGACGTCAAAGTGCTCGCTCTCGGGGGCGTTCTGCAGGAGTTCATAGAGCGTCGCGATCTCGGCTCGGTGATCACCCCGTGCGCCTTGGAGTTCAGCGAGCGAGCGCAGCGCCCGGTACTCGTCGGGGTTTTGCTTGAGTGCCTCCTTCAGCTGGGCCTCCGCCGTGTCGAGGTCACCCGTCTTGAGCGCGCTCTGCCCGACGAGGAGCTTGAGCTCGGCGCGCTCGTCAGGGTCGAGGCGAAGCGAGGGATCGTGGAGTAGCTCCCAGTACAGTTCGAAGGCGCGCCGCGCGGAGCCGTGCTGCAGGCTCAGGTCGGCCACGAAGCGCAGCTGTTCGGGGGCTCGAGAGAGTTCGAGCAGACGATCGGCTTCGGTGACGGCGCGGTCGCCTTGGTCGGTGCGAGCGAGGGCTTCGGCGAACTGTCGCTGAAACTCCAAGCGCTGCCCTGCGGTGTGCTGGGAGCCTCGGCTGATCAGGCCTTCCAGGAGCTTCGCTGATTCGGCGAAATCGCCGGCCTGGTGGCTGATCTTGGCGAGGATGGTCTGCGCCTGAAGGTTCTGGCGATCGAGGTCGAGCGCTCGTCGGGCCTCGGCATAGGCTCGCTTGCCGTCCTGGGCCTGCTCCCACAAGAGCGCTGCACGCCGCGTGCGTAGCGCGGCTTGCTGGGAGTCCTTCAGGTCTTCCTTCAGAGCACGCTCGTAGATGCCGAGGGCGCTCTCCAGCTCGCCTCGCGCGACGTACGCTGCCTCCAGCGACTCCAACACCTCGGGCTGGGTTGGCTCCGCTTGTAGCGCCAGCTCATAGCGGGAAATCGCCAGGTCGCCGTCACCCCGCTCTTCGAGGAGCCGCGCGGCGCTCACGTAGTGACGCGCGCGCTCGGCGGGCGTCTCCGCCCGCTTGGCCAGAGCTTCCACGGCCTCGAGCGCCTGATGGGAGTCGCCGGAGCGCGCGCGCAGCTCTGCGAGGGCGCTCAACGCTTGCGTGTTGTTGGGGTCGAGCTCGAGCACCTGCTCG
Source organism: Polyangia bacterium (assembly GCA_030433055.1). Taxonomy (GTDB): domain Bacteria; phylum Myxococcota_A; class Polyangia; order Polyangiales; family Polyangiaceae; genus JAHBVY01. Next base: position 7,537 of record JAUILJ010000043.1, on the reverse strand, counting down.
TAAGCGAACATCGCCCGGTCCTCAACATGTGCTTTTTCCGCAAGGATTTGAGCTAGCTCGAGGCCAAGGCGCACACGTTCAGACTTCTGTGTGGCAGCGTCCAGGCGGCGCTCGTAGACGATGGCGACGTCGCTCCAGCGCTCCAGCGCCGTGTAGTGGATCACCAGTGCGGTGAGCGCTTCCTGGTGGTTGGGTTCGAGGTCGAGCAAGTTCTCGAGTGCATCGGCGGCGCGTGAGTGGTCCAAGAACTCTTCGCCGTAGATCGCGGCGATGCGGGACCACAGCGTGGTCTTCTGTCGTGGAGTAACCGCGATCCGCAGCTGTAGCTCGAGGTTGGTCAGCAGATCCGTCCAGCGCTCGAACTGGGAGTACAACCGGTCGGCGCCCTTCAGGGCGTCCGGCTGTGTGGGGTCGACCTCGATCAGCGACTCGTACGCTTCGAGCGCGCGCGCCGGGTTCTTCAACGCGAACTCGCACACGTCTGCGATGGCCAGCAAGAGCTCGGTGCGCTCCTCGGCTGCAGCGAGCTTGAGGCGCCGCTCGAGCACTACCAGGCGTTCCGCGTGCCGCCCCGCGGAAGCATACAATTCATCGAGGCCAGCGCATGCGCCCGGGTGGTGGGGATCCTCTTCGAGGACCTGCTCATACAGCGCCCGAGCGCTCTCGGAGTCGCTCATCTCCTTGGCCAGGAGCTCCGCCGCCTGGGCGCGGAAGTCTCGCGCCTCAGCTGGCGTCGCAGCCGCGTCTGCCCGCGCGGTGAGTACCATGCCGAGCTCAGGCCACTGGCGTGCTTGGCGGTAGATCTGGGTCATACCATCGAGGGCCAGCGTGTTCGCAGGGTCGAGGGCGATGGTCTGCTGATAGCAGGGCAAACCGAGATCCGGGCGGTTGAGCTGCCTGGCGTACCAGCCTCCGAGGCGGTTCAGCAGAGCCACGCGGGATTCGAGCGGCTGATCGCTGCTCAGGGCATCGACCAGGCTCTGTACAGCGTCGGTCCAGGCTTCACTGCGCTTGCCCGCGAGTCGCTCGACCTCCTCCGCGTACTCGTCGGAGAGTGGGTCTTCTGCGAATGCCTGGGCAAACGCGATCAGCGCCTGACTCGGCTCATCGAGGTCGTTCTTGTAGATCCGACCGATCTCGGAGAGCGCCAGCGCGCGCTCACTCGGGCTCGACGCTAGCTCCTGGCGCTCGAGCAGCATCTCGATCAGCGCCTCGTGCTTGCCGAGGCGGCGCCGCACGCGCTCGAGGGCTGCGAGGGCTGGGCCATCCGCAGGGTCAGCCTCGACGATGCGCGCATAGCAGCCCTCTGCCTTCTCCGAGTCTCCGCTGGCTGTCTCGTAAATCATTGCCGCGCGGAAAAGGAGGCGCTTCTGCGCCGTGCGCGAGCCCCGGGACAGGCCTGCGGCCAAGCTGGAAGCCACCCACACCAGACCATCCGCGATGCGCCTGGGTTCGGCGCCTTGGTCCACCGCGCCTTCCACCGCGGCGAGCAGATCCTCGCTGTTGGGGTTCTCGAGCAGTGCGCTCAGGCGCTGTTCAATCTCGGCCTCGGAGATCTGGTAGGCGGCGGGGAGCTGAGCTTTGCGCCCGGCGCGCTCCAGCGCCTCCATGACCTCGCGGGCGTTGCGTGGTCGGCGCTCCGGGTTGCGGTCCATGAGCGCCGCCACCAGATCGCTCACGCCCGGCGGCACGCTACCCGCGGCTGCGACGCGGGACAGCGGCGCGGGGTCTTGCGTGAGGCGCTCGAACAGGCCCTGGGCGCTTCGTGTAGAGAACGCTGGGCGCCCGCTCATCAGCTCATAGGCCAGGGCGCCGAACGCATACAAGTCGCTGCGGGCGTCGGGTACGTGGCCCTGGATCTGCTCCGGGGCCAAGCCGTAGCACAGCAGGTCCAGCCGGTCGCGCCCCCAGCCGGGAATCGATGCCACGAGGAAACTCGAGCCCGCACCCAGAGTCATCAGCGCAGGTGCGGACTGCGTACCCTCACTGAGCAGCACGTTCTGCAGTGTCAGCAGGCCGTGGGCCGTCGCAGCGTCGTGGAGTGCCGCGAGCGCGTCCAGCACACCGTGGAAGATCCAGCGTGCTGCGTCGAAGCCACGGGGGCCGTGCAACGTGAGGGACTCCGCCAGGGAGATCCCGGCGAAGTGATCCTGCAGTACCACGATGTGCTCCCCCAGAGGCCCCGCGAGCACGCGGCGGGGCAGGGCTGGGTGAGGGATGTTGCCGCTGATGCGTGCGGTGGTGAGGAAGCGCTGAAGGCCGCGGCGGTCGAAGGTGGCTTCGGGCCGCAGCACCGAGAGCCGGCGCTTGCGTCCCGCGAGCGCGGCAACCTGGCTGAGGTCGAGGTTTCCCGTCAGCTCCGCGAGGTTGCGCTCGCGGGTGATGGTGTCTTCTTCTGGCACGTCGCCCTGGGCGGCGCCGCCGTCCGCTGCCTCAGCGAGGTAGCTGGTCTCGATCGCCGTTTCCCGGAGGATTTCCAGGATTCGATAGCCGCCGAGCAGCGCCCCAGCGGGTAGTGTCGGTGCACCAGAGAGACCCAAGCGCCGCAAGCCGTCGAGCTTCTGCCGCGCGTCGGGGCGTTGCGCTGATACGGCGTCGCACAGGGCTTCCACGGCGTCGAGAGCGACGGCGCGGACCACCAAGGCTCGGGCGAAGGACCCGAGGTGGTCCTCACCCCCAATCGAGCCTGGATCGAGCCCCAACAAGGTCTGGCTCAGCTGCTTCAGCTCTTCGAGCTCGAAGCGACTCTCCAGCTCGGCGATCAGCTGTGTGGTGTTCATCCTGCCTGCCGCTCAAGACTGCCCGCATGGCGCGGTCGGGCGCTGCCCGCGAGCGCCCATCCTAACAGGCATCTCTGGCCTGCTCCGGGCACAAAGCGGCGGCGAAGCCGCTCAGGGCGCCTGGAAGCGGAGGACCCCCGCGCCGTCGCTCGTAGCGCCGCTGCCGGGCTCGATGTTTACCACCAGCGAGTCGCCCTGCGGCCTGGCGGACACTTTGAATCCAGTGCCTGGCTGGAGGCCGGCGACGAAGATCACCTTGGCTGCTTTGGGGACGCTGAACTCCGCCTTGGGGGTCGGTTTTGCGGTCGCGAAGACGACGGCCGAGGCGCCCAGGCTGGCGCCGCTGAGTTCGTCACCTTGGCTTTGCTTGACGGCGACGGGACTGGATGGGCTCTCCGCGACCTGGAGGACGTGGAGGAACTGCTGCTCCTTCGCCTTCGAGCTCGCTTCGGTTGCCAAATCGAAGAGCATGGTCTCGCCAGAGGCGGGCTTCGACTCCCAGTCGTCGGTGACCTTGTAGGCTTCTGCGCGCAGCTTGGCGTCTCGAGGTAGCAGCGCGGTCACCCGTACGTGCTGTCCGCCCGGCGTCGTCAGGTCGGCATGGTTGCCTTCGACCTTTGGCAGCGCGGCGAAGTGAAGCCACGCGCGACTGAACTGATCCGCGCGCTTGGTCTGCACCGTGTCATGAAACACGACTACATCGGGCTTGAGCCACAGCAGGTGGCGCTCGACCGCCTCGACGTCACTCACGCCTTCATAGGCGGAGTTGTACATCCCTCCCATGGAGCAATGAGCGGACACGTAGTCCTTCGCTACGTGGCTCGTCAGCTCTGGATCGCGGGTGTGGCCCAGGGCCCACTGTGAGCCCGACTCCCAGAGGCCACGACGCCGCTTGTCCTCATGATGGTCCGGCTTGGAGTTCTCCACGGCGAGGGTGTTGTGGGAGAGGGAGCGCTCGAACACGCCGCCATATCCCACACGCTCTTTGCTGACCCACTCACCCTTGAGGTAGAGGCCAAAGTCTCCAGCGTCGCCGTGCTGATGATCGATCTCTGCCCAGCCGCAGTTGAAATTGAACCACGCCGCGTCGGGCTTCCAGCTGTCGCGCGCAGAGAGTCGCCCAGTTCCACTGGCCACGTGGTGGGGTTCAAGTTTTCCGTGAGGATCAACCGCTGGCTTGGCCTTCGGGTCGTAGAGCAGGAAGTACAGGATGGCCTGGCGGTAGGGCACGGAGCCACCCTCCGCGCTCGCGCGCTTGGCTAGATACTCCGCGCCGCCCGCCGCGGTGTACTGCTGGATCCAGCGCGTCTGATCGTAGAGTTCTTGTTCGCCGCGCAGCCGCGCACTAATTCCAAGTGGAATAAAAGAATCCGCGAAATCGAACAGCTCATACACCTCGCCGTCGCCTGTCCAGGCGGGGAGATAGACCTGTCGTCCGCTGCGCTGGCTCTTGACCGTCTGGGGGCTGAGCGCGTTCAGATACGCGGGGACTAGGTCCTTCCAGAAGGGGTTCTTCCAGCGCAGCACCTGGGTGCCGTAGCGTTCTTCGTTGGCCTCCCCCGCCGTCTCCAGCGCGAGATAGAGCTGGAGCAGGAAGGCCAGCGTGCGCGGCGCGTACTCGAAGCCTTCGGGGGCGATGCCACCCTTGGCGTCGTTCCGCAGCACGGAGTCCGACATGTAGAGCCAGGCGCCCGTGACGTTCTGCAGGTAGTCGCGCAAGCGCGGGTACTGCCGGCTGGCGCCAGGTTCTTTCGGGTCGTCGGCTTCGTCCAGGGCCAGCGCCATCAGTCCCAGGTTTCGGGCGTGGGCGGTGAAGTAGTTGTTCGCGGCGTAGCGGCGCGCTTTGCGGTCCTTGATCAGCTCTTTGTCGTTGAGCTTACCCACGGGCTCGGGGTGATTGAAGTCTGTGACGCTGGCCTTGAGTTGCTCTTCCGCCCAGCGCAAAAATACCGTGCGGATAAGCGCTTTGTCTGCTTTGGACAGGTACGGGTAGATCCAGTCCACGGTGAGGGGGAAGGCCTCACCTGCCCATCGCGACCGGTCCGCGACGCTGAAGCGCGGATCCGCAAGCGGGTCACCCTCCTTGTTGGCTTTCACGCGCTCCAACATGGGGAGCAACACTTTCTTGGCGCGCTCGGCGTAGGCTCTTGCTTCCGCCGCGTCTTCTTGCAGCAACGACATGAAGGCCAGGATGAGCGCCGTCTCTTCACAGTAGCGACTCTGGTAGGCGCACTGCCCGTCGCTCGGCGCGTGACCTTGGTCGACCTCTTCCTTGGCTTGATTGGCCGCGACCAGCAGACCCTGGGCGTAGACGGGGTTGTCCGGCTTGGCCCAGCTCCGTAGCTGCTTGAGGTCTTGCTGGCGTACCCAGAGCCGCGGGTGCCCCGTGCTGGCTGGGGCGAGCTCTTGGAGCGTGGTGGCGCCCGGTTTTTCCACGTGGCTAAGTGGAACCTGGTTCGGTGTGTCGGACCCGGAGTCCGAGCCTGATCGCTTGCACGAGTTACACCCCAGGGCAGCACCAAGGGTGGAGATCGCCAGCGCCGCCCAGGTGACCTTGCGGCCGCGGGTTGGGTTGGCCCAACCCGCGCCAGTCCGAACGGCGCCGCTCCGGCTCATGCCGCCTGCTGCCGTCGTTTGAGTTCCGCGAAGGTGCGCTCGAGTGCCTCTCTCATGGAAACCTTGGGCTGCCAGCCGAGGCCTTTCAGCTTGGCGTTGTTAAAGGCGGTTCGCTTCCAGCTAGTCGCCGTCTTGTATGGGGTGAAGATCGCCGGCAGCTGGCCCTTGGAGTACTCATGGTAGCGCTTGACCAGGTGCGAGCCCAGCATCAGCAATGGGTAGGGCACAGGGACCGCGCGCACCGGAGCCACTTGCCGCTGGTAGCTCTTGAGATACTCGTCGCAGCTCGGGAGATCATCGTCATGAACGTTGTAGATCTGCCCGACCGCTTCGTCGCTGCGCCCGGCGATCGCGATGGCGTCAGCACAGTTCTGCACGTAGGTCATCGGCAGCAGGTTCCTGCCGCCCAGGAACAGGAAGATCCCCGGCAGTTGCAGGCCGACGCGGGAGGAAAACGCGCCCCCGCCGGGCCCGAAGATCACGCCTGGGCGTAGCACTACCAGAGGCAGCTCGTGCTTCTTCTGATAGTCCCAGAACAGCAGCTCTTGGCGCAGTTTGGTCTGGGAGTAGGGGTCGCGCAACTCGGCGTGGGACTCGAGCGGTGTCTTCTCGTCGATCGTGCTTCCGCGGGGCAAATCTGCCACGCCGTAGACACCGAAGCTCGACACCAGCACGATCTTGGGAGCCTTGGGCTGAGCGATCGCGGCTTCGAGCAGGTTCTTCGAGGTGACGATGGTGTTGAGGTACATGTCGGCGGGTGCACCACCCATTGCCGCCGCCAGGTGGTAGACCGTATCGACCCCTGCCAGTGCGGCCTTGGCGTCATCGATGCTACCGAGAGAGCCCGTGCGGATCGTGAAGGAACCCGGGTACTCCGAGAGCAAGGCGTCGAGCCGCTTCTGATTGCTGCCCTTGCGCAGGAACGCGACGAGATCGGGGGTTTTCTGCTCGATCAGGCTGCGCATCAGCGCAGAACCCAAAAAGCCGTTCGAACCAGTGACGAGTACGCTCACGACGCACCTCCCTCGGTGTTCTCGACTCCACGCTGGCCATTGTCCGGTGGGAAGTTGTCCGGTGGGAACAGGTGCGCCTGCTCAGAGACTGCGCCCTGCGATCGCCGCTGCTGGCGAGCGCTCTCCAGTTGCTTCCACGTTTGGTCCATCATCGACGAGATGCGCAGAATGTCTCGATAGGAGATTGGGGGCGGCGCGCTCGCCAAGATGCTCTCGTAGTAGCGTTTGATCAGCTCGTTCAGGCCTGCGAAGAAGTGAAACTCGCTGTCCTTGAAGCGGCGGATGTTCTTCCCGCCTTGCTTGGCGAACTGCACCGCCTGATCGAACGCGGGGAGGAGGCGGCCGATCGCGCTGGGGAGCTTTGGCATGGCGTCCAGCGTGACTGTTCGCATCACGTAATCGACCAGCAGAGTGTTCTTGGTACCGAACACCTTGCAGTAGTGCGCAGCGGGGCGGGCGTGGGAGCTGAAGGTGCCGTAGGCGGTAACCCGTTCGCCCATCACCATCACGCGCAGCTCGTCTTCCATCTCGTCCCGGATATCGCCGAAGCGCCCCTCGCGGCCCACGTATGCGTGAGCCTGAATCCGTGGGGCATCGTCGGGGATGAACTCGACGAGCTTGTTGAACATGTGGTCCACGTTGTTCTGGAAGAGCTTGCCTGGCAGCCGGTGAACCCAGTGGTTGCCGTCACCAAGCAGTGCTGCGCCGAAGGGACCACTCAGGTTGTAACCGAATACGCTCTCCACATGGACCGGCTCGCCCAGCTCGCCGGCTTCGATCAGCTCGCGCATCTCGAGTGCTGGGGGATCGAAGAGATAGGTGTAACCCACCGTGAGCTGCTTCTTCAGCTTGCGCGCCGTCTCGATCAGCTCGAGGGTTTGCTCGTGGGTTGGGGTGAGCGGCTTTTCCACATAGACATGGCAGCCGGCTTCCATTGCCCGCTTGGCCAGCGCCAGATGTGGACCCGGAGGCGTGGTGATGTGCACCACGTCTGGGCGCTCTTTCTCGAGCAACTTCTCGAAGTCGTCGTAGTAGCTCGGGAGGCCAAAGCGCCGAGCGAGCTGCTCGCGGTGAGCATCGCGGAGCGAGCCGTAGCTGGCTCCTTCGGAGGCGAGCTTGCGCTTGAGC
>JAUILJ010000929.1 GCA_030433055.1 Polyangia bacterium | reverse complement strand
AGGGCCGGTCGGTTGTGCTGGACCGGTACTTCCTCTCCACGGTTGCGTACGCCGCCTTCCGAGGGTCTACGCTGGACGTCGACGACCTCGCAGCCGCGCTCAGACCCGCTGACCTGACGGTGTACCTGCACGCCGATCTGGCGGTGCGCCGTGCGCGTGTCCAGCGGCGAGGCGGGACTGTGCGGGACTACCAGACCCTAATCCCGGCGAACGACGAGGCGCTTCAGTCGGAGCACACGTCGCGCTTCGATCTCGGCATCACCGGCCGGGTGCTCTTGCTCGACAGCGGCACGTTGTCGCCGCAGCAGCTGGCGGGCGCGATCGTGGATGAGCTCGCCGCTTGATGCGGACGTGCCAACTGGCATCAGGGGTGCCGTCGCCACTGTCGCCGGCGTAACCGTTCGAAACGCCGTCGCGCTGGATTGGCTGCAAGCTGGTGCGCCAAGCACCCAGCGCTGGCGCATGCACGAAGACCGTAGAAGCTCAAGCGTCGCGTACGAAAGCGTCGTTCAAGCTGACAAGCACGACGCGAACTCCCCTGGCTTCGATTTCCTCCGCCAACCGCAACAACAGCTGCACGCGGCGCGCGTTGCTGGCCGAATTGCTCGCGGTGGACAGGCCATGGTCGGCGTCCTTGACCCCGTTTGTGACAAGCGCCCCGATGCCCTTGCCGGTCAACCAGTCACTCGCGGCCTGGAAATGCTTGGTCGCAGCGTCGTCGGACAGGCCTTGGTTGTCATCGGAATGCACGAACCAGAACCAGTTCTGTGATCCGGTAGGACGTGTCGGGCCCATCGGCCCGAGCTCCACGAATGGGTTTCGCACTTTGCGCCACTCGGGGTAGTCGACGTGCTCACGGAAACTCCGCCAGCGGACGTTCATGGCGTTCAACCCAATGCGGCCAAAGACGAGGACGAGCGCGTCGCTCGTATCCTGGGCAACCTCAAAGATGTCACCCTGAACCCGGTCTGGCATCGCCACCCCTCCTCCAGCCAACATCCACTTAGAGAGCCGCATCAGCCTCGGTGGCGCGCCCCATCCACTCGGACACGACCTCAGCGAAAGACGCCAGCGCGAGCTTGGAGAGGCCAGGAACCTCGTACTCGACGCAGAAGAGCCCATCCTTGTGGCGCTTCAGCTTTCCGTTGGCGACGAGCTGAACACGCGCATCCGGGTCACGTGCACCGCCAGGCAAGGCGGGCTTGTTCGCAAACCACGCGCCCCGCGTATCTTCCACGAACTTCAGCTGCTCCTTCGGCGTGGGCTTGGTCTCCAGGAACCGTACGTCAGGCCGCACCAGCAGCCGCCACCGATCGCCGTAGACCTCCCAACCGACCCAGTCGTTGAAGTGTGACGAGTAGCGAAGGAAGCCTAGTTGACCACCTGACCGCGTCGTCGCGACACCCGACCGAAAAGCCACGAAGTCGCCGTTGCCGTTGGTCCAGGTTGCCCAGTCCGACCCCAAGTGATCCAAGGCCTCCACATGCGTGTGGGTCTCGAGCCCCATCTCCTGGACCGGGCCGAAGCCCCAGCGCTCGGAGCATTCACGCTGCAGATCTCGCATCAAGGCGCTTGCACGCAGGCGTGTTGCAGCGGTGAGCAAGCCCACCTTGCTCAACCCCTCGCGCTCCTGCTCGTCGAACCAGATTGGTGAGTCGGTGAAAGTCTCAACAGCTTGAGCGCAGATGGCCGCGGTCGCGTCGAGAACATCCACGAACTCCCTCACAACAGCGGTGGTGACCTGCGGCTCGGAGCTCGTTGCGCGTTTCAGCTCGAAGGCCAGCTCAAGACGCGCGGATAGTTCGGTGAGCGAGAGCCAATGCCAGCCTCTGTCGCCGGCCCCAGGCATGAGGCCTTGAGACTCGTTGCTCGGCCCTCGGGCGGGAAGAACCTCCGGGTCAAGAATGCTCACAACGACCCGCGAAGGAAGGGGGATGACCGAGTCCACGGCAATCTTCTCCGCGGCGTCGGCGCGACGACCGAGCGCATCCGGTGAGGGACGCGTCCAGATGGATGTCGCTACAAAGACTGGATCGAGCCCTGGCAGGCAGAGCAACGTATCGTAGCCCGACGAGGTGAGTCGCTTGCACGGGGAACCAAAGGCACGGCCCTCTGATGCGAGATCATGCAAAGCACGAGCAAGCGACAGGCGAGTCGTCCTGCTCTCGGCGAGCCAAGCCAGCATGTTCCCGAGCTGTCTGTCTGGCCAGCCCCACGACAGATGATGCAAGAAGGACTCGCTGAGCCGCTTCGTCGCCTCGGGCAGACGGTACCGCCGACGCCTCCCAACTCGTTCAGAGACGGCTCGATGCCACTCCGCCTCCTCTGCCACAGCAGCACTGCGAAGCCGAGAGAGGATCCTCTCTGGCAGGGCTCCAGACTCGTCGAGACCTACCCATGCGTAGGTCCTGACCCACCAGTCGGTGTAGGCCTCGAGCCACCCACGGCCATCGTTAACCTCGTCTGCGACCGCGCTCGCAAACTCCGCGTTCAACATCTGGTCGGGTGTCGGATAGGACCTACCCCCCTCAGTGAGGCCGTCACACATGTGACAACCGCGCGCGGAGACAAAGAGCTCACGGTCTTCCTCGTGCTCAGGTGGCCAGTCTTGCGGCTCCATGCAGACAAAGCAGTGCGCGTTCATTCTTGACCTCCGATTTTTTGCAGAGCAACTCAAGCTAAGCAGAGAACGCCCATGAGTTCAATGCACTGCGATTTGCCGACCCGCACGGAATGGGCCGTCTTCTCAGGCCTCCCCACCCCAATCGAGCCGCTGAAGCAGGAGTGCTGACGCCACGGCCCAACGCGCTCGTTGAAGACCGCGTTCACGGCGCCGTTGCGGCACACAGCGGGGTAGCGGCTGTCCTCGATCCGATGGACACCCTGCCCCGCCTCATTGGACGCCGGCGCGCCTGGGGCACGCCGAACGGCGAAGATGCAGCGCTCCATCTCGCTGCCGCCGCAAGTCGCAGCCCCCCCCGGTTGACTGCGCGCTATCTTTGACCGCCACTTACTCCCGGGTCACCACCCAGCCCTCGCCACAAGCGGTGCACTTGCCGTTCGCCTCGGTGACCCACCGCCGCAGGGGATGGCCACAGCCGGGGCAGTCGAAGCGCACGACGTGCTTCGCCACCCACAACAAGTCCTCCACCGACTCCGCGTCCAGCGCAGCAGCAGGGCTAGCCGCCACCGCCCGCTCCACATCCGCCTCCCGCCCATACTTCCGAGCCGTGTTCAGCGACACGCCCACCTCCGCCGCGATCTCCTCGAACCGGCGACCCTCGCCGCGCA
>JAUILJ010000928.1 GCA_030433055.1 Polyangia bacterium | reverse complement strand
CGGGCCGCAAGATCAGCACGGGCGCGCTGCTCGCCGACTTCAACGGCGACGGGCATCTCGACATGTTGATAGGCGCCGAACCCACAGCGAACACGAAGTGTGACGGTGAGTCCGAGCTGTTCGCAGCGTTTGGCGTCGGGGATGGGACTTTCCACTCGGATTTATCGGCGCTCCCGATGTCCGACGGCGATGGGAACGCCGTCTCTCTGGGCAGCACGGTCGTGTGCTCCATGCCCCTCGCCTTGGGAGACCTCAACGACGACGGGGTCGTCGACCTGGTCTTGGGGGACCAAGTCCTCGTCAGCGAGACGGGTGTTCTGGCGACCGGGCCCCTCGGTGGCGTGTCGTACCACATCACCACAGCAAACTTCGAAGGCCTGTGGACGTCGGCAGTAGTCGCTGACATGAACGCCAACGGCGTCCCAGATATCGTGACCGCCACCCAGGGCTCGAACACGATCGACTTCTACAACGGCGTAGGTGACGGGCGGCTCAACCGCTTCCAGATCCAAGCCCGCGGCGAACCCAGCGAGCTGACAGTCGGAGACTTTGACGGCGACCTGGTCAATGACCTCGCCTTCAAGGAGCGAGGTCCCCACGGAAACGTAGGTGCAGGTGTGGAGACCGGAGACTCACTGTCGATCGCGTTCGGCAATGGCTTCGGCGGGCCCGGTGAGCCCGTGAGCATGGGGCGCCTCGCGCGAATCGATCGCATCGTGAGCGGCAGCGTTCAGGAGCTCTTCGCAGATGGTATCTCGGACCTCTTGGTGCTCTCCACTTCGGAGACTTCGGACAGCCGGAGCATCGCGCTGCTCACCGGGAGCAGCGACCGTCAGCTGGTGTCCCCATTCTTCCTGGACAGCGACGGGAGCACGCAGCCCGTACGAGCGGTCATTGGTGAGTTCACTGGCGACGACCACAACGACATCGCGGTGCTCGCATCCAGCACCGACACCTTCGAGTCGAGTAGCTTCACGAACCGTGTCTGGGTGCTGCCCTCTACTGGAGAGGCAGCCATCGACTCAACCACCGTGTTCTCCAGCGACCCCGTCGAGACGTTGGAGTCCGGCGAGAACGCCTTGACCGCCGCAGTGGATCTGGATGGCGATGGTATCGACGAGCTGCTGGCCTTCGTGGCGAGCGGCAGCGGAGGCGTGCTGATCATCGGCCACGTCGTTGACGGCGGGTTCGCTCTCGAAGAGCCTCAACTCACCGATGAGAGTTACTCGTTCAATCCACTCGGAAACGTCACCGGAGGCCCAGAGCCGGGCGTTCCGGATCCGGTATCGCCCGACGGGAGCACGACGAGCAGCTACGTCGTCTACAACGTCCAGATCCTCATCCACGACGTCGATGGCGACGGTCTCAAGGACGTGCTCGCGCTCGGGCTCGCATCCGTAGGCGATGAGACCATCCCGGAGCCCAAGATCGTGTTCTACAAGAACGAAGGCAACGGGACGCTCGACGCATCGAAGCGCATCGTGTTCGAGAACCCTGGTGACGTGGACCCAGGCTCCTTCGCGCTGACTCAAGCCGACACCGACGTCGCTCCAGAAGTAGTCCTGGTGGGCGCCGAAGGAGGCTGGGTCGCCGATTTCGACTTCGATCAAAAGAAGCTAGTCAACGCGCGCAATCTGCCCGCGATTCGCGGAGGTAACAGCGTAGTCAGCTCGGACTACAACGGTGACGGCGTACCGGACCTCGCAGTGGCGAGCGAAGGCGGCGTTCAGGTGTTCCTCGGTAAGGCGGTGATCGAATGAGACGCGCGTTGTTTACAGCCTTGCTGATGGGCTCCCTCGTCGGTGCCCCTGGTCTCACTAGCTCACCTGCGTCCGCACAGACCGAAGACGTGCAGAAAGCCCGCACCTACTTCAACGCTGGCGCTCAGGCGTACGAGGCTGGCGAGTACCTGGCAGCGATCCAGGCCTTCGATCAGGCCTACAAGTATTCGCCACGCCCCGCGATCCTGTTCAGCGCGGCGCAGGCGTATCGTCGCCAGTACTTCGTGGACAAGAACGCGCAGCACCTGCAGCTTGCGATCAAGAACTACCGCTCCTACCTCTCGAAGGTTACCGAAGGTGGGCGACGCGCGGACGCGGCACAGGCGCTCTCCGAGCTCGAGCCGATCGCAGCGCGGCTCGCCGCGAGCGAACCAAGCGGCGACCCCGACGCCCCGCCGCCACCGGCACCGGCTCCGATGGTGCAAAAGACACGCTTGATGGTGTCGTCCCAGACCAAGGGCACTCAAGTGCAGCTGGATGGCGGCAAGACGAAGCAGGCGCCGCTGATCGCCGAGGTCAAGGCAGGCAAGCACAAGGTTAGCCTGAGCGCCCCCGGGTACTTCCCGGAGGAAAGAGAAGTGCAAGCGGCGGAGGGTGGAATCGTCGCAGTCGATGTCCGCCTGCGACCGCAGCCTGCCAAGGTGCGCATCGACGCCGAGAACGGCGCGGAAGTGCGGGTCGACGGGCGCCCGGTCGGTGTGACACCCCTGAACGTCCCCCTGGAGCTCGAAGCTGGCACCCACCTGATCACGGTCAGCCACACGGGGCGCGAACCCTACTCCAAGGAGCTCGAGCTGAGCCGGGGTGAGCAGCGCACGCTGAAGGTCGATCTCGACGTCACCACGCAACGTACCGTCAGCTACGTGGTGCTGGGCACCGGCGTCGCCGGCCTGCTCACAGGCGGCGTGTTCACGTTCCTGGCGCTTCGACAGGAGAGCCAAGCGCAAGACATCGACTCCTCGCGAAGCACCGAAAACATCAGCAGAGCTCAGGTCTCTGCCTTCGACGACCACGTACAGAAGCGGAATGATTTCCGCACGGCAGCAGTCATTTCTTACGGCGCTGGCGCTCTGCTCACCGCCACCAGCGTCCTCTTGATGTCATTCGACGACCCCAAGGTCAGCTTTGACCAGCGGGAGCGCACCCCCAAGGCCCCCACTCCAGAGGAGGACGCCCCAAAGCCGAGCATGGAGATGTCGGCGGCGCCGTTCTGGGCACCTGGGAGTTTTGGAGCAGCGCTCCACGGTCGCTTCTAGGCCCGCCAGCGCCCGTGGTGGTTGCGCAAAGCACCCCGCGAATCCGGCTATCGCGTCATCTGCGAATTCTGACCGGTCGGCTAGTTTGTGATAGGATCCGTCAGACGGAGGATCACCATGGGTTTCCTAGGCTTCGGCAGCTCTCGGCTCAGCTACGACATGTTCGACCTCGCCCGGAACGCGGCGGAGGCGAAGCGCTTCGCCACCTGTGAGCGCATCTATCACAAGGGGCAGGTGCTGGCGTGGGACGGCAAGGAGATCCTCCCC
>JAUILJ010000042.1 GCA_030433055.1 Polyangia bacterium | reverse complement strand
ACGAAGTAGTAGGTGGTGTCGTTGGACAGCCCTGTCACCTCGCCCTGTGTCCCGCCGACGAACGTCCCCTGCGGCGTCGCGAAAGGCGTCTCTGCGTCCGGTGGCTCGGTGAACGCGTAGACGTTGTAGGTCACCGTGTCCGCCGTTTCGACGTCGTCCTTCGCAGGATCCCAGCTCAGCGTCGCTTTGGTCGCTCCCGGCGCGCCAACACCCGTGCAGCCGCCGAACACCGGAGCAGTCGTGTCCTTCCCAGTGCTGCCTTCCATCTCGACGTCATTCGCTTCGGCGTTCCCCGCGGCATCCGACGCGCGAACGTTGAAGAAGAACGAGGACTCCGCCATCGGCAGCCCTGTGAACACGACGCTGCTCGCGCCAGGAATGCCTTCTGGCGGCGTCTTGTCGTCGCTCGCTGGCGCCCACGACACCTTGACGGCGGTCGCACCCGCGGGCTCCGTGCCCGTGATGCCGGCGAAGGTGGGCGCCATGTCATCGGCATCCGGTGCCCCTGACTGCTCCACCGTGTTCTCATCCATCGCGCCCGCTTCGTCCTGCGCGCGCACGACGATGAAGTACTCGGTGCCGGTCGTGAGGCCCCCGACCAGGACGCTCTGCGCTCCCGGAGGACTCGTCACCGTGGGCGCGCCGAAGTTCTCGCCTCCCGCGGCCGTCGCCACGTAGATGTTGTAGACCAGCGCGTCTGCCGCGGTGACGTCGTCCGTAGCTGCGTCCCAGGTCACCTGCAGCGCCGTCTCTCCCGCGGGAGCGACGCTACGAATCCCATCGAAGGTCGGCGGCGCGTTCTCGGTGTTGCTGCCGGTGCCGCCCGTTCCCCCGCCGGTGGGCACACACTCGGAGCCGTTCTTGTGCGTGCCCGAGCCACAAGTGATCTCTTCACCACCGCAGCTCGGTAGCAAGCCAGCGCTGAGCGAGGCGCCAGCCAACAAGACCAGCGCTGAAGACAGCGACGAGCGATTTACGAGTTTCAAAGTCCCCATAGTATCAATCCTTGCCCTTAAGCCGTGGCTCGGTGGCAAAAGCCCTCAGTTGGCGAACGCACCCTGTTCAATCCATTCACGAATCAGCCCATCCTCTGCGCCGCTGAGCGGCGATGAGGTCAGGCCATTTCCGTCACGCGGCTCCTGCAGCCCTGCGTAGTCGTTGGGCTTGCTTGAAGAGAATGGTGACGTGGTGAGTCCTTCCGGGTTGATGCGGCGATACATCAAGCTATTTTCCGGCTGGAAAGGCGTGATGAGCGGAAGCCCGCTGGTGCTGCTCACGTCCGGGTCCACGAAGCCGCCCGGTACATTGACCGTGGTCGAATGCTGGAAGCTGTGGCAGCCGTTGCACTGATCACGCCACAGCGGCAGGATATCGAAGCGGTAGGACACGGCCGTGGTCAGGGCCATGCTGTGGTTGCCCGTCTCGAAGTTGCCGGACATGTCCTCCGCTCGCACGTAGACGTTGTAGAGCGTGCGGGAAGCCAGATTCGTCAGCCGGGCCGTCGTCTCCCCGTAATTGGTGGTGACCCGGATGTGCTGGTCGAACTTGGTCCCCTCGCAGTCCTTCGCGTCCACTTCGGCGCACACGTGGTAGCGAATTTCCGCGGCGGAATGGGTGTCGTCGGTCGCGTCCGTCCATGACACGTCGACAGCAGCCAAGCCTGCGTTCACGCTGACCGTAGGCCCTGCGCTCCAGATCGGCGCCGTGCTGTCGGTGCTCGCGGCCAGCGTCGTGCCGCTGAGTTCTTTATTGCTGACGCTGACGTTCCCAGCCTCGTCGACGGCCCTCACCACAACGAAACGGGTGGCATTTGCCGGCAAGCCCGTCACGACCGTGGACGTGATGCCAGCGCTGGTGACGAACGATGGGTTGGCGAAGTCGTGAACCCCCGCCGTGTCCGAAACGAAGACCTGATAGCGGATCTTGTAGTCCGGCGTGCTCGTGTCCGACGCTGCAGTCCAGCTGACGAGCAGCGTGCTGGGGCTGGAGCCTGCGACGGAATCGACGCCGCTGAACGAAGGCGCGGTCGTGTCCGAGTCGCCGCCGGTCGTGGCGTTGACCTGGATCGTGTTGTTGTCTCGGTTACCGGCGCTATCTCGGGCGCGCACAACGTAGTAGTACTTGGTGTTGGGCTGAAGGTTCGGAACCACGAAGGATATGGCGCCGGGCGGAGAACTGTAGCTCGGCGTGCCGAAGTTCTGTTGCCGATCCTCCGTCGCTTCGTAGACGTCGTAGACGATGTTTGCCGGCTCGCTCACGTTGTCCGAAGCCGGGAACCAATAGAGCTTGATGTTCTGGCCTGTCGCGATCGCCTGCTTCGCACCGCCGAAGCTCGGCGCCACCCCTTCAGGGGTGCGCGCCACGCGGGTCAGCGTGTTCGTGTCCTCGTTGCCCGCGGTGTCGACTGCACGCACGACGACCGCGTAATCCGTCAGCGGCTGGAGATCCGTGAGGGTGATCGATGACTGGCCCGGGGCGGACACAGCGACGGGCGTCGTCAGATCGACGTCCACTCCGGCGGGGCCCAGGTACACGTTGTAGACGAGGTCACTCTGCGGAGTTCCCTTGTCGAAACCAGCCTTCCACTCCACCCGCAAGGTGCTGGACGTCTCGGCCTCGACGACGCCCACCCCAGCAAACTTCGGCGGCGATCCGTCGGGAGTCTGATCCCCAACCTCGGTGGTGTTAGTGTCTTCGTTGCCTGCCTCGTCCACCGCACGCACCACGAAACGATACTCGTGCGACGGCGAGAGGCCGGTGACCGCTGCGCCGGTGGCACCAGACGGTGTCACGAGCCAAGGCTGTTCGAAGTCGAACTCTTCGCCGGTCGCGGCGCCGTACACGCGGTAGACGATCCGGGCAGCGTCAGAGACGTTGTCCGACGCGGTGGGCCACGCCAAGTCGATGCGGGACTCGTCTACGACGGTCGCCGCGGACGCCCCATCGAACGACGGAGGTGACTGGTCCGTGCTCGACGAACCGCCTCCGCTGTCATCCCCACCTCCGCAACCCACGCCCAAGTAGGCCGCGGCACATAGGCCAAGCCAAAGTCGATGCCTCATCCCATCCTCCAAAGGAGCCCGGAGGCTCCAACGGTCTGAGCGTAGCAAGCTGCGAGGCCCCGTAAACCCCTGTTCAGCAAAGCAGCCCGCCCCGGCGACCTTCTGTGTCGCCCCCAGACTGATTCCACACCGCTTCCACGTTCGTTTGAGCGCCGTCTCGGGTCACCCAGCAGACTCGGTGACTGATCATCGCGTCTCACCCCCATACCCACCAGGGCGATGGCCAGGGTTCTGCCCGGAAACTTCCGCTGGAAGCTCCGAGGCAGTCCTATGGCGACGAAGAATGCTCAAGGCTCGCTGCCAAGCTTGGGCCGATCGAAGGGGAACTGCTCGCTCTTGACCCGCGGATCCGTCAGCGCGTTGCGCATGAAATCGATGATGTCCGCGATGTCGTCGCCGGTGATCTGCAGTGGATCCGAAGGACCACCGGGGCCACCAACTACCGGATCGATGTTCGGGGAGTTGGGGAACGGAATGTTCTTGTAGGCGGCCATCACCGCCTCCAGATTGGCCCCCGTCCCGGCGCCGGTGTGGAGCAAACCGCCCGCTTCCCTCAGGCCCACGTTGCGCAGGGTGGGCGTCTTGACCTTGAAGCGGTCGGTCGCGTTGCCCGTGACCTTCTCGCGACCGTTGTCGAAGTTCGGGTCCTCCTGCAGAAAGCCCAGGTTGTGGAACTCGATGTCCGTTCCACCCTGAGCCAGAACGTCAGAGAACAGCGGCGGCGCGTGACACAGGTTGCACCGACCCGTCGTCATGAACAGCTCGAACCCGCGCACCTGGGCTTCGGTCATTGCGCTGGCGTCGCCAGCGTTCCAGCGATCCCACGGGGTCTGATTCGAGGTGAGGCGACGTTCATGGGTGGCGATCGCGAAGGCGATGCGCTTGGTGTTGATCTCTTGAGTGCCGTACACCGCTTCGAACATCGCCGGGTACGTTGGGTACTTCGCGATGAACTGTTTCATATCCGCAGGGATATCGTGAGCGAGCGCAAGCGGCTGCGCTGCCGTCAGCTTGGCGTGGATCGCGGGCCAGGTGCGGCCCTCACATGCCATCTCTGCATCGGCCAGCGGCGGCCCGACAGACTGGCTCTCCAGCGCTCCACCCTCGGCGATCGCCACCTGCCCCGTGTCGGGGTCGATGAACTGCGACCGAGCACGACCGTCCCAGAAGTTATCGCGATTGAACATCGCGTCCAGGTAGGTGGGAGGCTTGCGGCCAGTGACCTGGCGGTTCGTTCCGAACACCGGATCCGACTTGTAGGTGACGGTGGTCCCGTTGTCGGTGCAGCGCTTGATCCCCTGCGCGCCCCGCCGATCGTCAGCGGTCCCCAACATGCCGTCGGGGCCAGGATGGATGGCGCCGCTTTGTGACGCCCGAGGATCCGAGCCACCCGCTGACGCGCGATGGCAGGTACCGCAAGCCATCGTGTCGTCGCTGCTCATCTGCTCTTCCCAGAACAGGATCTTGCCGAGCATCTCCTTGTCCTCGGTCGCCTGGTTCTCCGGTGGGTACGGCACCACTGGGTAGGGCGCGTACTCGGTGCCGCCGGTGCCACCGGTCGCACCCGCAGTGCCGCCGGTCGTACCTGCGGTGCCGCCGGTCGCGTTCGTCCCTGCGCTGCCCGCCGCGCCGGCAGTGGCTGAGCCAGCATTGCCAGCTGTACCGGCACTCCCTGCGTTGCCCCCGCCACCTGCGCCGCCATCATTGCCTGTATTGGGGTCTGTCCCATCGCTGCAGGCCACCGCAACCGCGGAAATCAGCGAGACCAAGAGTAGAGCGTTCCTTCGCAGCATCCGTCAAAGCTCCCAAAAAGTTCACCGCACGACGCACCTGCGCTCGTGGGGGTCAGCCGCGGATCCTAGCGCAGGTCTAACAGCCGCACCAACTCGCTTGAGTTTAGCCATGGATTGTCCCGCGACCCGCGCAGAAGCCGTCGCGATGCGTGGTACCGCAAGTGTGGTAGCAGGCGGGTGCGGCAACGGCAGGTGCGGTAACGCGGACGTGAGCACCTGTCGGATCTCACGGGCTCTGCGCGGGAGACACGACGCAGGCTGAGCTCTTGATTACCACGTAGAGTTCCAGCCCAGGTTCCAGGCCGAGTTCCTGAATTGCGCTGTGGCTCAGCTCGACGAGCAGGCCTGCCATTTTTGCATCCGCGTCAGCTGGAGCCCCGCGCGGCGCTGCATCCACCTGATGGCTCAACTCCACCTCGATCACGCCACCCGAGTCGACTTGTCGCACCCTACCCACGAGCACATTACGAGCCGAGATCCGCTCGGGCTTGCTGCGCGCCAGGATCACGTCCCGCGCTGCGATGCTGACCAGCGCATGGGCGCGAGCGGTAGCCTTGACAGCCTCCCGCAGCCCTCTGCAGTGGAGCTCGACGCCGCTGGGTAGTCGAACGGTGGAGCGCTCCTCGCTCGCTTGAGTAATTTCGCACGGAAACGTTGACTCCAGCTCGTCGGTTCCTCGCAGCAGCGCCAGCGTGCTGCTTGGGCTGGTCTCCCCCAACCTGCCTTTGCCCATCAAGACGTCCTCCGGGCGGCCTCGAGCGACGACCCTTCCAGCGTCAAAGCCGATCACCTCGTCGCACAGCGCCTGAACTTCGCCTGGGCTGTGGCTGACGAGCAGCATCGGCACAGCGAATTCTTCACGCACCTGGCGCAAGAAGGGCAGCAACCTGCGCTTCAGCGCGACATCGAGGGCCCCCAACGGTTCGTCGAGTAGCAGCAGATCCGGGGCGGAGCAGAGCGCGCGCCCCAGGGCGACGCGTTGGCGCTCGCCGCCGGATAGGGTGCTCGGCAGGCGCTCCCACAGAGGCTCGAGCTGGAGCACACGGCTCACTTGTTCCAAGCGGGAATCCGCCTGGTCACTCGGCTGACGCTGCGCTCCGCTCAGCAGGTTCTGCCTTGCGTTGAGGTGTGGAAACAGCAGGCCATCTTGGGGCACGTAGCCGATACGTCGGCGCTCTGGCGGTACGTGGACGCCCCGTGCGGTGTCCAGCCAGGCCTTGCCGTTGAACTGCACTCGACCTCGAGCGCCGCGGCGCAGTCCCGCAACGCACTCGAGTAGGCTCGTCTTGCCCGCACCGGACGGCCCGAACAGCGCCGTCACGCGCGCCCCGAGCTCGAGGTTGACCTCGAGCTCGAAGCGATCGAGCGGTAGCCGCAGCTCCAGCTTCAGGCTCACGGTCGCCTCCCCTGGCCCAGGTACTCGGCGATCAGCACCGCCCCGAGGCCAGCCGCGAGAGCGACGCCCAACAGCACGCGCGCCTCTGCGTCGCGGCCCGCCTGGTCCGCGCTGAAGATGGCCAGCGCCAGCGTCTGGGTGCGCCCCGGGATGTTACCGGCGATCATCACCGTGGCCCCGAACTCTCCCATGCCACGCATGAAGCCAAGAATCGCCGCAGCGCTCAGCCCACGCAGTCCGAGAGGCAGGGTGACCAGGCGGAAGGTCGACAGCCGGCCGTGCCCCAAGGTTCGGGCCATCGCCTCCAAGCGAGGGTCGATACCGTCGAATGTTACCTTTACCGTGCGGATCACGATGGGAAACGACATCGTCGCCGCCGCGAGCACGCCGGCCTTCCACGTCAGCAACACGTCGAGATCGAAGCCCAGCGTCTCGCGACCGAAGGGCCCGGCGTCAGCGAGCAGCGACAGCAGCAGATAGCCTACCGCGGTCGGGGGCAGCACCATCGGCAGCACCAGCACCGCGTTGAGCCACAGCTTCCCTGGGAACTGCTTGCGGCTGAGCAGGTAACCAAGCGGAACAGCGAGCAGCAACACGACCAGCGTGGCGACGCCGGAGATCTTGAACGTCAGCCAGAGCGCGCTGCTAGTCGACTCCATGGGTGCTCAGTCGAGGGTGCGAGATCCGACGCGGACGTCAGCTGCCCTTCCTGTCGACGAGCCGGAAGCCATAGCGCTCGAACACCGCCTTGGCGTCGTTCCCTCGCAGGTAGCTGTAAAGCTGGTCGATGATCGGCTGCCCCACGGCCGGGCTCTGGGCGATCTTGGCCATTGGATAGCGAATGGGCTCACTCTCGCTCTCGGGTACTTCGAAGAGCACCTTCACCTTCTTGGAGAGCGCTGCGTCCGTCTTGTAGACGAAGCCAACGGCGCTGCGACGTTGTTCGATCTGCGCCAGCGCCGCTCTGACGTCCGGCATGGGTACCACCCGGGCTTCGATGGCCTTCCAGATGCTCCGGCCGCCGACGGTCTGAGCCTCGAGGTACTTCCTGGCGTAGATCCCCGCGGGAACGGCCTCCGGGTCACCTAGCACGACTTCCTTGAAGCGGGGCTCTGCGAGATCCTGCGGTCCCGCGAATGCAGGAGGCGCTTTGGCGTTCGCGATCAATACCAGCTGGTTCGCGAGCAAGTCCTGGCGACTATCGGGGACGACGCGCCCAGCCTTCTCCACGGCGTCCATCCATTGTTCGCTCGCCGAGAGAAACAGGTCGGCCTTGGGAGCGGCGATCAGCTGCCGCGCCAGTGCGTTGGAGCCCGCGAAATTGAGGGCTACGCTGGAACCGGCGTGGCCGCGTTCGAAGGCGCGCTTCAGCTCGGTGACGGCGTCTCTCAGGCTGGCCGCGGCGAAAACGGTCACATCCGTGGCCCCGCCCCCCGCTCGTTTGCCATCGGGCTCGTCACACGCTGCGAGGAGCAAGCCCGCACCGGCCCATTGGAGCAGCTCCCGGCGTTGGATCCCCATCGACGCGCAGCGTTACATCGAGGCGCCCATCAAGGCAACTGGTGTCACGCTTTGCGTACGATGGTGCCGACGTGCTCTCCGGCGAGGGCCCGACCCACGAGCTCTGGCTTGAGGCCGTTGACGATCTGAAAGCTGGTCAAGAGCCGGGCGTTGTCGAGCAGGTCGAGCAGCACGCGATCGAAGGGTAGCGTGGGCAGGTTCAGCTCGCGCAGCGCCTTGGAGTCGACGTCGAGGATCATCTTTGCGTCCTCATGCTGCTTGGGATCTCGATCGAACAAGCCATCGACGTCCTTGACCAGCACGAGCCCGGCGCAGCCAAACGTTTCCGCGAGCAAAAACGCGCCCGCGTCGCTGCGGTGTGGAGGGATGCGGCCGATCCCTGGCGGATGCTCCCACAGCGAGTACGGGGGTACTCCGTGGAAGACGATACCAGGTGCCGCGTTGAGAAAGAGCGGCATCAAATGACCCAAGATCTCCGGCGGGATCGCGACGACACCGTACGGAGCGAGCAGCGTACCGAGGATGTGTGCGTTGCCTAGGCCGTCAGCCGCAGCCAGCTGCGCGAGCACACCCGTGGGCAGCCCAAGGTCGATCCCGATGGAGAACAGGTGTCGTGTGCGCGAGCCACCGCCGGTGCTGATCACCAAGCGTTGATGCTTCAGCGCGCCCCCGATGACGTCCACCAAGGGAACCACGGCGTCGCGCCCCGCTTCGAGGATCGACCCGGCGCCGATCTTCACGACTTGCACGTCGGGCAGCATGCGTACGACGGGCGATTCGGTGGAGCGCATCACCTGCTTGTCCAGCAGGCTCTCGCGCATCAACAGGGATTGCAGGTGGTGGCGGCGGTCGTCGCTTGTCATTGGCTGTTGAATCCGTGGGGAATAAGGCAGGGGGCCTCACCCCCAAAAAAAGAAGAACTCGCGAATGCTCGGGTGCCTGTGTGCGCGGCGCCCCAGGGGTTCGGTTCGGGCTCAGTCCGCATGAATGATCGTACCCACGTGCTCGCCGTCGAGTGCACGACGCAGGTTGCCGGGCTTGAGTCCGTTGACGATCTGGATGCTGCGGCGGTGCTGGGCGTCGATCATGAACTCCAGCACCGGGCGCTCCACGACGACGTCGTTGAAGTCCTGTGCCAAGAGCTCCTGAGCGCTGATCTTCGGGATGAACTTGGCGCCCTTGTCCTTCTTCGGGTCAGCGGTGTACAGGCCGTCCTCGTCCTTGACGTAGATCATCGATCGGGTGCCGAAGACCTCGCTGATCAGGTAAGACCCCGTATCCGTACGGTGCGGCGGGATACGGCCGACGCTGGGATTCCGATGCCAGAACGTATAGGGCGGCATGCCGAAGAATATGGCGGCGCGCCTTTCCGCGAGGTAAAGCGGAAGCTGAGGGAACTGCACCGGCTCGATGAACGGGATGCCATGCTTGGCCAGCAGGTAGTGCGGCATGCGCGCGTTCTGCATGCTGACGAAGGTGCCCAGCACGCTGAGCACCCCGGTGGGCACGCCGAGCTCGATGCCCATGCTGTAGGCGTGGCGCGCTCGGGTGCCGGCGCCGGTCCCGATGATCATCTGGTGGTGGGGCAACGCTTCGACCACCTCGTCGAGCACCGGAAACACCGCCTTGCGACCGCGGTCGATGATGCTCTGGCCTCCGATCTTGATCACGTTGGCTTCCGGCAAGATCGCGAAGGCTGGGCTCTCACCCGTGGTGCGAAGCAGCTCGTCGTCCGTGAGTGAGCCGCTGACCAGGCGTTTGCCGAGGGCGCTGAGGAGTTCGTCGTTGTTGGAGTCGTTCACGAGTTTCCTGGGGGTGGGTTGTCGCTCGGGTCGATCTCTGGACCGAAGCGTGAGGCTAGACGGAGCGGAAACGGGGCGCGCAGCACGGGCTCCGGTCGCGCGTCAACGGGCGGCAACTGGACGCCTTCTATCGCATAGTGTTCACCGCATGCCAGCTCCGTCTCGAGTGCCCCGAAGCGTTGATTGGCCAGCGTGGTCACTTCGTCCAGTACCTCCTCGCGCAAGCGCTCCGGCAGTTCCAACCCCGCCAAGCTGGGCTTGTCTCGCCAACCTTCGAGGATCGGGGACGGCGCCGCAGCGAAGTTCCACTCCAGCACGGCCTGGCGGGGGATCCAGCGGCTACCTGGCGCTTCGCGCGCTATTTCGAACAGCAGCTCCCCTGCTCGGCGCGGTCCATCTTTCGGCGTAAAGCCGCGGCGGCGCAGGGCGTCGTGCAGCCGCTGGCGCAGCCACCGCCTGGGGTGGCTTGCTCCGCGCACGACCCGACCCAGCACGAAGCAGGCGCCTGGCCGGCCCACTCGCATGAACTCGTCGCGAACGTGGCCGGGATCGAGCCAGTGAACACTCCGGGAGGCGAAGACGAGGTCCACGCTAGCGCGCTCCACAGGCCACTGCAGGTTCCCGTCGCGCACCTGCAGCTCGCTCCGGTCGCCGAGGTCGGGGTGGGCTGCGAAACGATCGCGCCAGCGCTCCGCCATGCCCAGGCTCGACTCGAGGCCCACGTAGTGAGCAGCGTGCTTTGCGAGGCCTGCGCCAATCTCCCCCGTGCCGGCGCCCAGCTCGAGCACACGGCCCAACCCGTCGCCCCGCAGCTGCACCAGCGCCCGCGCGATGGACTCGGGTGCCACGTCGGCCAGGCCCCTCCGCGCATCGAACGCTGCCGCCTGGGAGCCGTAGAGCCGCTCGGACAGTTCGTCTGCCGAGTTGCTCATCGGTAGCACCAGGCGATCGTTCGGCGGGTCGAATCCATACCGGTGCGGTACATCACGTGCACCGGGGACGCGAGAGTTGCACCCGCACTGCCAAAACCGCACCGGGTCGGTTGCATGAAACCGACTCCGTGCCGCGGTGGAGCGAGCTCGTGAGCTGGGGCTTGGGGGTGAGGACCCCTGGCTTTGCGCCCGTGCTGGCGGCCTGTCGGAGCCCTGAAAGACCCATTGCGACGATCCCCAGCGCCTTTAGGCACGCGACTTGCCAAAGAAGCTGGGCAAGCCGGCGCGGTGGCTGGGCGTGTGCTTCCGCAGGCTCGACAAGAAACTGCGCTCGATAAGAACTGCGCTCGATAAGAACCGCGCTCGATAAGAACCGCGCTCGATAAGAACCGCGCTCGATAAGAACCGCGCTCGATAAGAACCGCGCGCTGGGGATATTCGCGCGGAAACAACGTCGCGGGTGCTACCTGACGTGCGCGTGACCGTTGACGCTGGCGCTGACTCTGCGATGCTCAGAGGATCTGGGATTGGGGCACGAGCTGGCTCGTGACGGGTTGCACTATGTCTAGACTACTTCCTGGCGTGCGGGGCGCGGCTGCTTCCGCGCGCGTGCAAACTCTGCTGTTCGTGTTGCTCGGTGTGGTGGCGCTGGGGTGTTCCAGCGCACCCGAAGATCCCGCGCCACAAGAGCCGGTCAGCTCGTCCCAGAGCGAAGCGCTCACCACCAACCTGACGGCCGTGGATGACAGCTACATCATCAGCACGAGTACCGGCAATACCACGGGCAACAGCCCGTACATCTTCATCGGATCTCGCGGTTCTGGCTCGACCGTCTTCCGCACGTTGCTCAAGTTCAACCTCGGCGGGATCCCCGATGGTGCGACCGTCAGCAGCGCAACCCTGACGCTCAGAGCGGTCACGCCGACCGACATGACGACGAACAACCCGACCAATCCCCTCATCCGCGTCTACCCGGTCAGCTACTCCTGGAGCGAAGCCACCAACAAGGGCCAGGCACCAGCGGGCGGCGGCCAGGCGAACGGTGAAGCGTGTGTAGGCAGCGTCGGTGTCACTTGGCTTCGCCGCAACTGCGGCTCCAACACCTGGCCCACGGCAGGTGGCAACTACGGTTCGTTGATCGACTCCACCACGGTGACGACCGCGATCAACACGAACTTCACCTGGGACGTGAAGTCCTACGTGCAGAGCGTCGTGGACGGCACGACGGACAACGGGTTGATCCTGCGCGCTTCGGCTGAGGCCACTGCCAACGTGCGTCTGTTCGAGGCCAACGGGAGCTCGAACCCACCCAAGCTGACGGTCGTCTACAAGCGCGGCAACGGTGATAGCTGCACGTCGGACAGCCAGTGCACGAGCAACGCGTGTGTCGACGTGAATGGCCAAGACTGCGCCACTGGCGGCGGTGGCGGCTGCGTCTGCTGCAACACCGGGACGTGCAGTGGAAGCTGTCAGAGCTGCCGCTTGTGACTCCGCCGAGTACTGCACCGGCAGCTCTGCCAGCTGCCCCGGCGATTCGAAGGAGCCGGGCACCACGGAGTGCCGTCCGTCGGCCGGTGCTTGCGACTCGCCCGAGTACTGTACAGGCAGCTCGAACTCCTGCCCGTCGGACACCAAGTACGGAGCCTCCCACGAATGCCGCGCGGCCAGTGGGGCGTGCGACGTCGCGGAGGTCTGCAATGGCTCGAGCAACACGTGTCCCGGGGACTCCGTCGCGACCAGTGGTACCATTTGCCGCGCGGATTCAGGCGGCGGCTGCGACGTGGCTGAGACCTGCAACGGCTCGAGCAAGAGCTGCCCCAGCAACTCCTACCAGCCGTCTGGCACGACCTGCCGCGGGGCCAGCGGCACCTGCGACGTGGCTGAGACCTGCACGGGCAGTAGCCCCAACTGTCCGAGCGACAGCTACAAGACCTCGGGCACGATCTGCCGTGCAGACTCCGGGGGCG
Organism: Polyangia bacterium; assembly: GCA_030433055.1. GTDB lineage: Bacteria > Myxococcota_A > Polyangia > Polyangiales > Polyangiaceae > JAHBVY01. The sequence goes on along the minus strand of JAUILJ010000042.1, from coordinate 5,817 downwards.
GCTGCGATGTGGCAGAAACATGCAGCGGGAGCAGCCCGAGCTGCCCGAGTGATGCTTACAAGACCTCGGGCACGATTTGCCGCCCGGATTCGGGAGGCGGCTGCGACGTGGCCGAGACCTGCAGCGGGAGCAGCGCGAACTGCCCGAGCGACGGATTCAAGACCTCGGGGACCACCTGCCGTGCCGCAGCCGGAGCCTGTGACGTCGCAGAGTCCTGTAGCGGAAGCAGCGCGAACTGTCCTTCGAACAGCTTCGCGAACACCTCCACGGTGTGCCGGACGGCGAACGGTCCGTGCGACGTGGCGGAGAACTGCACCGGGAGCAGCGCCAGCTGTCCCAGTGACGGATACCTGAGCAGCTCGACGGTATGTCGCTCGAAGGCTGGTGCGTGCGATGTCGAGGAGACCTGCACGGGCACCGGCACCAGCTGCCCCAGTGACAGCAAGGTCGGCAGCGGTATCGAGTGTCGCCCGGCGGCGGGGATCTGCGACCTGGCCGAGTCGTGTGATGGGTTGAACAACGAGTGTCCAACGGACGCCAAGGCTCCATCGGGCACCACGTGTCGAGTGACGGCGGGCGCCTGCGATGTGGCTGAGACCTGCAACGGCAGCAGCGACACCTGCCCCGGCGATGGCTATCTCCCGTCGACCACTGTCTGCCGCGCCGCGAGCTGCGACGCGTCGCCACCTGCGACGGCGACGCTTCAGGCCAACTGCACCGGCACGGGAGTGAACTGCCCAGGGGTCCAGACTCAGCAGTGCTCGGGTACCTGCGCCGGCAGCGCCTGCGGAGACTGCACTCTGGACAGCCAGTGCCAGTCCGGGGAGTACTGCAGCGGCGGCGCCTGCGTCCCCAAGCAAGCGCTTGGCGCTGACTGCGGGGGGGCGAACGCCTGCAGCAGCGGGTTCTGCGTCGACGGAAAGTGTTGCAACAACGCCTGCGCCGGGGGTGGCTCCGATTGCCAGTCTTGCGCCGTCTCCGGCTCCGAAGGAACGTGTTCGCCGATACCGAGCGGAACCGTCTGCCGCTCGGCTCAGGGGATATGTGACGCGGTCGAGACCTGCAACGGCACGGCCACGACCTGCCCCTCCGATGCCAAGCTCGGTACGAGCACGGAGTGTCGCGGCTCTGCGGGCGACTGCGATCCGGCGGAGGTGTGCAGTGGCTCGAGCAATGACTGTCCGAGCGACGCGCGATCGCCACTCGGCACGCTGTGCCGCAGCGCAGCCGGCAACTGCGACGCCGAGGAAGCATGTGACGGCAGCGGGGTCGCTTGCCCGGCGGACGCGAAGTTGCCGGCGAGCACCGTGTGTCGGACCGCCGCAGGTACGTGCGACATCGCAGAGAACTGCTCCGGCTCCTCGGACAACTGTCCCAGCGACAGCTTCGTGGCTTCGGGCACGACCTGCCGCGTCTCCGGCGGGGTGTGCGACGTGGCGGAGACCTGCAGCGGCACCAGCGCGGCGTGCCCCAGTGACGCGAAGTCGCCGAGCGGTACCGAGTGTCGCCCGGCGGGTGGGATCTGCGATGTGGCCGAGACTTGCGACGGCGCGAGCAATGGCTGCCCGAGCGACGCCAAGCAGCCCAGCAGCTTCGAGTGCCGTGTCGCCGCAGGCGACTGCGATCTGCCGGAGAACTGCGACGGCACGAGCAATGGCTGCCCGGCTGATGTGAAGAAGAGCACCAGCACGGTGTGCCGAGCCAGCGCAGGCGTGTGTGACGTGGCAGAGAACTGCGGCGGTGGCGATACCTGCCCGGGTGACAGCTTCGCTCCCAGCAGCCAGAGTTGCCGCTCTGCCAGCTGCGCAGCCGGGACGGGCACCTTCGCCGCCAACTGCACGGGCTCGGCGGCGGCGTGCCCCGGTGTGCAGACCGAGATGTGCGCGCCGTACATCTGCGACGGCACCGCGTGTGGCAGCAACTGCACGGGCGACACCGAGTGCACCCTCGATCACTACTGCGCGAGCGGGACCTGCACCCCCAAGGCGCCCAACGGGGAGCCCTGTGCTGCGGCCAACCAGTGCACGTCGGGGATCTGCGTTGACGGCTTCTGCTGCAACGCAGCGTGTACGGGGCAGTGCGAAGCCTGCGACGTTGCCAGTCAAGAAGGCGCGTGCGTGGCGACGACGGGCGCTCCCCACGGCTCTCGCACGGCGTGCGACACGGACGGGACGGTGTGCGGTGGTGCGTGCGACGGCTCGAACCGTGCCGGTTGCTTGTACCCCGGCAGCACGACGCTGTGTCGGGCTCCGAGCTGTACATCGAACGTCGCGACCCTGCCGGCGAGCTGCCAGGGTGATGGGACGTGCCCCGTCGAACAGCAGCAAGACTGCTCTCCCTTCGTCTGCGGGCCGACCGAGTGCGTTGGCAACTGTACCGCGGACGTGCAGTGTCAGTCAGGGACGCAGTTCTGTTCCGCCGGGATCTGCGCGGACAAGAAGGCGAACGGCGAGGTCTGTGCGGCTGCAAATCAGTGCACCAGCGGCCTGTGCGTCGACGGTGTGTGCTGCGACGGGGCCTGCACGGGTCAGTGCGAGGCGTGCAATGTCAGCGGCAGCGAAGGCACTTGCAGCGCGGTGAGTGGAGATCCGGTCGGTGGGCGGCCCCTGTGTCAGACCGACGGAGGCGTGTGCGGCGGCACCTGCGACGGCACGGATCGCCAAGGCTGCACCTACCCTGGCTTCGGTATCGAGTGCCGAGCGTCCACCTGCTCCAACGACGTCGCGACGCTCAGCGCATCGTGTAACGGCGCGGGCGCCTGCCCGCCGGCGCTTCAACAGAGCTGCGCTCCAGGCGCCTGCGCGGGAGCTCTGTGCGACGGCGGTTGTATCGTGGACAGCGAATGCAACGTTGGCGAGTTCTGCGCCGCCGGTGTGTGCCAGGGGCAGAAGACCAACGGCGCCACCTGCTCGACCGCGGGTCAATGCGTCAGTGGCAACTGCGTAGATGGCTACTGCTGCAACTCCGCGTGCACCGGTCAGTGCGAAGCCTGCGACGCGAGTGGCAGCGAAGGCGCTTGCTCACCCATCGCCGGTTCGCCTCACGGTACTCGCCAGGCTTGCACGAGTGATGGCTCGGCGTGCGGCGGGTTCTGTGACGGAACCAACCCCGCGGTGTGTGCGTACGCCGGGACGTCTACCGTGTGTCGCGCGGCGGGTTGCAGCGACAATGTGGCCACGGTCGAGGCGAGCTGTCAGGGCGATGGGCGCTGCCCAACGCTGGAACAACAGGCGTGCCCGCCTCCCAACACTTGCTCGGGGAGCATTTGTGGCGGCGGTTGCACGGGCAACTCCGACTGTCAGAGCACGGAGTACTGCGCCGGTGGCGTGTGCGTCTCCAAGCGAGCTCAGGGCGGCACCTGCACCTCCGACGACAGCTGCGGCAGTGGATTCTGCGTGGACGGCGTGTGCTGCGACACCGCGTGCGATGGGCAGTGCCAGGCGTGCGACGTGTTGACGCTGGTCGGCACCTGCTCCCTCGTCACCGGGCAACCTCATGGTGGTCGCAACGCCTGCTTGGGTTCCGGCCCGTGCGGCGCCACCTGTGACGGTGGCGGGACCACGTGCGTGTTCCCCGGAGGAACCACGGAGTGTGGATTGGGTAGCTGCAACGGAGGTGTCTCCATCGACGCGCCGGTGTGCAATGGCGCCGGCACCTGCCTGGCCCCCACCGCGACGGACTGCTCACCGTACCTGTGCGACGGAGCGGGTTGTTCGTCTTCCTGCTCCACCAACGCGGACTGCGCGGATGGCTTCGAGTGCCAGGGCAGCGCCTGCGTGGTCCCCCAGGTGGACGCGGGACCCGACGCGGGCACCGGCGGATCCGCCGGGTTGGCTGGCGCCGGAGGCTCCAACGGGGGCTCCACGAGCAGCACGGGCGGATCTCAGTCCATGGGTGGCAGCGCGGGCAGCGAACCCGTCGACGCGGGAGTCGACGCAGGGCTCGACGGCGGAGGCAAGTTCACGCTCGCGGATGAGCCAGACGGCTGTGGTTGCCGCGTTCCTGGCGAGCGCTCGGGGGGCAGCTCCGGTGCGCCGTGGCTGGGACTCGCGCTCGCGCTCTGGGTGGCGCGGCGCCGTCAACGAGGCGCGCGCGCCTAGCGCCAGTCCAGGCGTCGCAAACAAAGCAACACGGGCGCCGAAACCGGCGCCCGTGCGGTGTGTTCTTGCTTGAGGCTGTTCCCGACGGAAACACCCTCACCCCCAAACCAGCAAGACTCAGAAGCGCTTGCCCAGGGCAGCGCCGGCGAAGCCAGGGCCCACGGCGGGAGTGAAGCTGACTCCCGTATCCATGCTCGGCACGGCCTTCTCGGGCCGAGTCAGGTAGAAGACGGCGGTCAGGGCGCCTGCGACCACGCCCACACCGAGGGCGACGTCAGCAAACAGATTCATCTGTTCGCCTTGATCCTTCAGGTCCTTGGCGCCGGTAGGATCCGTCCCGTCGTTCGCCTTGTCGTAGTCGCTCTTCTTGCCGCTCGCGAGGGCGCCGAGCACGCCGAAGCCGATGAACCCGGCCACCGCGATGCCGCCCGTGATGTAGACGGTGACCGGGATGGGCCGCTCCGTCTGGACCTGATCGGGCCCCTCGGGTCCGGTGGGACCCGTCGGCCCGGTGGGACCCGTCGGCCCGGTGGGACCCGAGGAACCGGTGGGCTCGGGCTTCTTCATCTCGAAGGTGTGATCCAGCGTGGCGCTGGACGGCGCGTCGAACTCCCACACCGCGTCCTGGTAGCCCGCCACCGAGACGGTGATCTTGTGGTGGCCGGGGCGCACCCCGAGCTTCAGCTCGTCTTCGCCGAGCGTGTAACGGTTGTAGACTGGCTCGCCTCGCACCGGGGTGCGGACATCGACCATCGTTGCGTTCGGCTGGTCGGCCTTGACGGTGATGTACGCGACCGCGGCCTTGAGGGTGTTCAGGTCGCGGGTGTACTGCTTGCGCTCAGCCTCGTCGATCGTGTCCTTCGCGCCGTCGAGGTACTTGGTGTAGGCGTCGATGGCCTCTCCATCGCGCTCGAGCTTCATCGCAGCGAGGCCCAGGTTACCGAGGATCTTCCACGATGGACACTCGGCATACGCGACCTTGAACTCGCGGTAGGCGTCCTCGTAACGCGCGCCGTCAGGATCGGTGAGGAAGTTCACCCCCGCACCGAAGTGATTGCGGCAGGAGTCGGTGATCTGAACTTCCTGAGCGCTGGCGCGGGGAGCGGCCAGCAGGAAGCCGGAAAGCAAGCAGGCAGGAACCAAGACGTGACGTAGAGCCATGGGATCTCGATGTTTTCAGACCTGAGGCTCACGCGGCAACTTCAATCTTGCGGCTGCTGCCGAAGACCTCGACCATCCCCTGCGATCTGCCGCCGAAGAACCTCGAAATATGGCCACTTTCCCTGATTCACAGCGCCTGGCTCGGCGGGTCATCATTCGGCGACCTGGGGGCTACGACCAACTTCGCATCGAACACCAGGCCCTGCCCCGCCCGGCGGCCGGAGAGCGGCTGGTCCGCTGCCGAGCCATCGGAGTCAACTACGCCGACTGCGTGGTGCGCATGGGGTTGTACTCCTCCGCCCGCAAATACGTCGGCTGGCCCATCACCCCCGGCTTCGAGCTGGTGGGTGATCTGGTTGACGAACCCGGACAGCCGGCGCTCCTGGCGCTCACCCGGTTCAACGCCTACGCGAGCCACGTCGCCGTCGACGAGCGGCTGTTGTTCCCCTTGCCTCGAGGATACACGGAAGTGGAAGCGGCGGGCTTCCCCACCACCGCCCTGACCGCTTGGTACGCCCTGCGACGACTGTGCTCGGTGGAGCCGGGTATGCGGGTG
>JAUILJ010000927.1 GCA_030433055.1 Polyangia bacterium | reverse complement strand
CCGGCCCTTCATCGGCACGCCTCCGACGCCGGGGCTGACGAGAGTGGAGAACACCGGGCGCTCCCCCTGGTACGCGACGAGGGTCCCCTTCGAGATGCTCATCCAGAGCCACTTGTCTTGGCTTGTAATTCCCCACGGCAACTTCTCTCGACCGTCCACGCGGGCGACGTCACGCTCCCGCACCCAGAGCGCGCCGTGTTCGCCGCGCTCGAGTGTGGCGAGGTAGGTCTCTCCCCCCACGCTCCTGGCTTCGACGCTACCGTCCAGCCTCACGTGCCCCAGGCGCTTCCACGCGCCGCTCGCCTTGACGAACTTCTCCCCCTCCAGGCGATACTGCGCGACGGGTCCGGCACGAAACCAACCCAGTGGCAGCTGGGTCCGCTCGTTGAGTTCGACCCCCTCGAAGGAAGACTCCCTGAACGTTCGAGTGCGATCCGCCGGGACCACCGTGCCGTCAGCGCTCAGCAGCCAGCGCCGCCCTGCGTGTTCGAAGACGCGAACATAGGCCAGCATCGAGCCGAGGGGGATCTGCCGCCTGACCAGTCCGAGCGGCTTGGCGCTGCCCGCAGCTCCACCGTCGGAGAGGAACCAGGGCAGCTCGCCGTCAACTGCCGGTAGCGCGTCTTGCGCCAGCACCTCGTGACCCTTGTTGCCCCAGCTGAGAGGCGGGTGGGTGCCTGGAGCCCCGAGGAAACGCTCCTGCTTGAGCCACTCGTCACGCGTCGGCAGTCGCCTGTACATCGGCGTGCCATTGGACAACGCGAAGTGATATGGCGACGCCTCGTTCGACGGCACGAGGCCACTCATCGCGCTGGTGTAGCGTCCGGTCGGATCCAGCGTGGCGCTACGATCCAGGCACACGTATCCGCGCGGCTCAACTGCGTAGAAGCCCGCGGAACACCCAGGGCCCGGCTGCGGCGTCGTACCCGGCCTGATCCGTACGCTATGCCCGACGCGGATGTAGCCGATCTGGGTCGTGGTCTTGGATGGCTTGGGGTAGACGAAGGTCGCGTAGCCCTTCGAGTAGATGCGCGTCCCGTCGAGCTGCGCTTCTCCCTCGGCCAACAGCCGGGACGCCAAGGGTGACGCCTCGGGTCGCTGCTCGGCAGACGCGATGGTCGCCCAACATCCAAGCGCGAGGAGCGCGGAGAGCCCGCGACGGAGCGACCGCTGGCAGGCAGCACTGAGCGGAATCATTTGCTCTCACTACCCTCGTCCCCGCGGCGCGCCAATCGCCCTCCGTGTCGACTCCGCATCCCGGCGAAATCACGCGGCTTGCCTTCGCGACACGAACGGCGATCGCCAACCCCGTGCGCCGCCCGAAGCCCCGCTCCCACCACCTGGTTGGAGCGCCAAAGGCAGCGTGAGCGCCACCCCACCGTCCGGGCAAAACCAAGGGGCTTGAGCACATGACAACGGTTGACGCTCCAGAACCCGAGCCGCGATTATGCGGGACATGGCTTCCCCGAGTTCGCGTGCTTCGTTCTTCTTGCGCCCTTGGGCGCTCGTCTCCTGCAGCCTGGTCACGCTTGGCTTGGCGAGCGGCTGCGGCAGCGCCCAGGATATCAGCTTCGGAGACTCGGGCGGTAGCGCGGGGACGAATCCGGGAGGCAACGGTGGAGCGGGAGGCCAGAACGGCGGAAGCTCCTCGGTTGGCGGCAGCGCCCAGGGCGGCAGCGCCCAGGGCGGCAGCGGCGCGCAAGGCGGCAGCGGTGCGCAGGCCGGCAGCGGCGCGCAGGGCGGCAGCGGCGCGCAAGGCGGTTCCGCAGGGAATGCCGGGTCGGCCGGCCAGAGCACTGGCGGTGTCGGGGCCCAGGGCGGGACCGACTCGGTCGGCGGTAGCGCCGGTTCGCCCACGGGTGGAACGGGCGGTTCCGCAGGGAGCGGCGGCAGCGGCGGCGGCCCCGTGTCCGTCGACTGCCTCTCCCAGACCTGCACTCTGGACGGCAGTCCGACGACCGCTTGTTGCTTCGAGAAGGCGAGCGACGGCTCCGGTGCCAAGTCCGCGTGCGTCTCCGGCCCACCCGACAACGATGGCTGCCTCACCACCGACACCTCCCAGCAGACGCGCATCGAGTGCCAGACCAACGAAGACTGCCCAGGCGCGGTGTGCTGCGGCTTCCGTCGCGAGGTCAACCAAACCGCCTACTACGTGAACGTGCGGTGTGCCGCGAGCTGCGACAACTACGGGCCCGAGATACCGCTCTGCGACCCCACGCACGGAAACAGCGAGTGCCCAATCGTGAACACGCAGAACGGCCAGGTGCAGCTGAATTGCGTACAAAGCCAGCTCCTGCCCCCGGGCTATTTCGTTTGCGGCCAGTGAGCGCTACATCAAGGGCCTGATGGCCGCCAAGCGCAAGAAGACCGAACTCACCGAGGAAGAGCAGCGCCTCACTGACAGCGAGAGCCTGCCCGAGGACGACCGCTTCGATCGGCTGTTCCGCCCGCAGACCCTGGACGACTTCGTCGGCCAGAGCCGCCACAAGGAGAACCTGCGGGTCTACGTCAAGGCGGCTCGTCAGCGCGGTGAGCCCCTGGATCACATCCTGCTCTGCGGTCCCCCTGGTCTCGGCAAGACGACGCTAGCGAACATCCTCGCGAACGAAATGGACGTCCAGCTGTTCACGACCAGCGGCCCCGCGGTGGAGCACAAGGGCGTGCTCACCGGCCTCGTGACGCGCCTGGGCCGCGGCGATGTGCTGTTCATCGATGAGATCCATCGGCTCAGCGCACCGGTCGAGGAGGCGCTGTACCCCGCGATCGAAGATTTCCGCATAGATATCATGACAGGAGACGGCCCTTACGCGGAGAGCATCGCGGTGGACGTCAAGCCGTTCACCCTGATCGGCGCCACGACCCGCACCGGGCTGCTGACCAAGCCCCTGCAAGAGCGCTTCGGCGTCACGCTGCGCCTCGACTTCTACCCCGTCGCCGATCTCCAGAAGATCGTGCTCCGCTCCGCACGCTTGCTGGGGATCCCGTGCGACGAGGCGGGCGCCCTGGAGCTGGCCCGGCGCTCTCGGGGCACTCCTCGCGTCGCGAACCGCTTGCTGCGCCGCGTACGCGACTTCGCCGAGGTCGAAGGCAACGGCAGCATCGATCAGCTGATCGTCAGGAAGACCTGCGAGCGCCTGGAGATCGATCGCGGCGGCCTGGATGAGATGGACCGTCGCCTGCTCACCATCATCATCGACCACTACGACGGTGGCCCCGTCGGCGTCGAGACCATCGCCGCGGCCATGGCCGAGCCTCGCGATACGATCGAAGACGTCTACGAACCCTACCTGCTCCAGCAAGGCTTCCTCGGCCGCACACC
>JAUILJ010000926.1 GCA_030433055.1 Polyangia bacterium | reverse complement strand
GCTGGGGCTCGTAATCGTAAAACCGGTGACCGAGCGATCACCTCCGACGGTGGCGCTCACCGACGCTCGAAGGCCTCCCACGACGCTGCAGGGCAGGCTGGAAGGCTGGTGAAAGCGGCTGCTGAACCAACCCGCGATCTTCATGCGGTAGAGGCTCACGGCGCGCGCCTTGAGCGGGTCCGTCTCGGTGCCTTCTTTCACGCCATCGGGGGAGCCCTCACCTTCCGCGGTGGGCTCGACCTCGCCTGCGTCCAGATCCTTGATGTCGTCGTCGACCTCCTTGGCGATCTCCGCGTCGGGCGGCGGCGCCGCTGCGTCGCCCTCGGCCACCTTGCTCTCAGGGATCTTGGTGGGGTCGTCCTTGGCATCGGGTGAGGGTGCGGAGGCCGCCTCCATGCGCTTGATGGCCTCCGGCTTGATCTCCCACATCTGGGGCAGCTTTGGCTTCATCCGCTTGCCGCCCAGCTTGAGCAGCGGGAGGTCGTCCACCACCGGTTTCACGGCGATGGGTAGCTCCTTTGACTCGGGCTCCAGCTGGACCTTGCCCGCTTCCAGCTCGATGTTCAGATAGCGTGCGGCGATTGGCGAGCCGACGCACATCACTGCGGAAATGAACATTCCCAGTGCTAGCTCGCCAGTTGTGAAATCGGACCACGCCATCTGAATCTCAGCTCGTCTTACACGCGGGACGGTGTCCCGCCCTAAGGCTTGGACGGTTCAGGGGTGGTGGAGGATTCATCCACCTCTTCCAGCTCCGGCTGGACCAACAGATTCAAGGAGGTCACGCGGCTCGCTCGAGCTGCCGCGACCACCTTGGCCACGACTCCGTAACGCGCTTCCTTGTCGGCCCGAATGTAGAGCTCTCGCTCTTTCTGGACTCGCACGCTGTCCAGCAGCACCCGATCGATGCTGTCGGTGACGTCCTTGTCCGCGAACATGATGCGCTCTTCTTTGGTGACAGTGACCAGCAGTCGCGCGTCTTTTACTGGGGTATTCGCCGCCTGCACGTTGGGCAGGTCGATGCGTAGGCCGGTGGTGAGCAACGGCGCGGTGACCATGAACACCACGAGCAGCACCAACATGACGTCGACGAAGGGGGTGATGTTGATGTCGGTGAACCCGCCACGACGTCGGCCTCTGCGGCCTCCTCCAACTTTGGCTCCCATGGCGTGGCCCGCTTAGCGACCGATCCCCTGGATGGTCGGTGCGCCTTGGGAGTGTTCGGGCTGTGGCTGTGCCGGGTCGTTGCGTCGCACCAGCGGCACCGCGGAGCTGGGACCCGCGGGGTTGCCTGCGATGATCTCGACCCAGCCGTCCGAGGAAGCCTCGAGCTCCTCCAGCAGGTCGCCGACGCGGCGCTCGATGTAGTTGTAGCCGATGGTCGCTGGAATCGCTGCGAACAGGCCCACGGCGGTGGCGATCAGCGCCTCACCAATGGCTGGGGCGACGACCGGAAGCGACGCGCTCTTCTCCTTACCGATCAGGATGAACGCTTCCATGATCCCCCAGACCGTACCGAACAGCCCCACGAAGGGAGCGGCGGAGGCGATGCTGGAGAGCGTGGGCAACAGGCTCGAGGCCTTGGACTGCTCGTTGACGATGGACCGCTTGGCCACCGCCTGGAGCAGATCGCTGTTCAACCCTGGCTGGTGATGGCGCTTGCCGAGCTCCATGACGACGCGCCCACCCGGCGAGTGACGGTGCTCGATGCTCGCGCTGATCAGGTCGGAGGCGTTGTGGATATTCTCGGTGGCCCGCTCGAACGCGTGCTGCGCCGACCGCAGGCGCACCAGCTGAAGGAACTTCACCACGATGATGAACCAGACAGCTGCAGCTGCGAGGAGCAGGGCCAAGAGCACCACGAGCACTACGCCCTTGGAGTGCATGGCCAGGGAAATCGGGTTCAGATCGGCTTCGGCGAGGAACAACATGGTGATTGGCGGGCCTTGCTGGCGGACAGGGGTCTGACTCGGGTGCGCTCCGCTCGGGAGCCTCTATTATTTCCGTGAGGATTTATTGGCCCCACGCGCAGAGTGGCCAGCCGACGTCGCGCGACTAGCCACTCCGATCATGGATTCGCCGACTACTCCGCGACCATCACGTCGACGCGACGATCTTCGAAGTAGCTGCTCTCGTCGGTGCCGGTGGCGTCGAGCTCTCCGCGGGAGCTGGTCTTGACGCGGTCCTTGCCCAGCCCGCGCTGGCTGAGGGCGGCCTTGACGTTCTCTGCGCGTCGGCCGCCGAGCACCATGTTGTATTCTTCGTCTCCGCGAGGATCTGCGTGCCCGACGAGCTGCATCAGCTTGTCCTTGAGCGGACCGGTGGCGAAGCAGTCTGCGAGCTTCTTCAGCACGGCCTCGTCCTGGGGGCGGATATTCGCCGAGTTGTAGGCGAAGTGCGCGTCGGAGTCGCTGATCCCGCAGGCCTTCTTGATCTCGTCGGAGATGTTGATCTGGCTCTTCTTGGGGTCGTCATCCGGATCGTCCGCGGGTAGCTCATCACCAGCGGCCTGGGTCGAGGTCGCGACGGGCTCGGTGCCACCGGTGGGGGCGGCGGGGGGCTCTTTGGGATCGGAGCCACAGGCCAGCAGTAGGGCGGCGGGCAACAGTGTGCTCAGCAGATGGAACTTCTTCATGCGACCTCCTTGTCGGATTGCTCCGGATTCGGCGGGTTGTTGGATATCTCTCGGGGAGTTGCGAGTTGCCACGCGGCTATCGCGCTAGAACCTGCGCTCGATACAACCGCAGGAAGCAGCGACGGCCTTACAGTGGACTCAATGCTCTGGCCAAAACTCGCGAGCGCCATTGCTTAGCGCTTCGCCGCGAGCATGTCTTCCTACCTACTCTTTGAAAAGCCCCCACGATTTGGGCGCCCGAGATCGGCGTTCAAGTCGCACTGGAAACGGTTCGGCTCGTTTGCAGTCGCAAAGGAAATCGCCGTTAGCTGTGGGGATCCCGGCCGCCAAGCTGGGACGATTCGCCCCTATTCTTGAGCCGATCTGAACGCGACCCCCAGCGGATCCAGCAACTCAGCGGGACTGGCACGCCGTTTGGTTTGGCCCGTCACCGCCCGATTTTTCTTTCGCTAGAGCAGGGTCGGGGGGTGAGACGCGATGAAGGACGTCGCTCCTCCCCCCCAATCCCCCGTTCAAGATCCAGCGCCCTGACACCACCTTCGAGCCTGGTCCTCGTCCGTCGTGAACGTGCGCAGGTAGGCGTTGTAGATCGCGATGCAGTTCGGCACGTGGGCACGGACGCTGCCGCCCGCGCCACCGCCGAGCTCGGCGACCCGGTCGAGCGACTCGTTGCGCGCCAGCGCCA
>JAUILJ010000041.1 GCA_030433055.1 Polyangia bacterium | reverse complement strand
AGGAGGACCCGGGGGTCAAAGGGCTTGGGGATGATGTAATCGGGACCGAACTGGAGGCGCTTGAGGCCATAGGCCCGCAGGACGACGTCGGGGACATCCTCCCGGGCGAGGCGGGCGAGGGCTCTGACCGCGGCGATCTTCATCTCTTCGTTGATCTTCCGGGCGCGGACATCCAGGGCTACGTCTGCGATCAGGACTGCCCAGCGGAGTGCGCCTGCGACAGCGCCAGCGGTCGCTGCGTCGCACCGTGGCGAGGTGACTCTGCCCCCGCCGGGGCTGGCGGGAGTGGAGCGGGAGGCAGCTCAGGCGGGTTTGGGGGTGAGGCAGGTAGTCCCAGCAGCGGCGGCGCGCCATCCAGCGGCGGAGCGAGCTCCGGAGGCCTCGGAGGCAGCGCTGGTTCGCCCACGGCGGGCGGCAGCGCAGGTGCTGGCGCGTTCACGCCCAGCACCACCAGCGGCGCGGATGACTCCGGGTGCGCCTGCCGTACGGCGACGAGCGGCGCCGCGGCGAGCTCAGCCTTCGGTTGCCTCGCCCTGGCCGGCTTCGCCTTCGCGTGGCGTCGCAGGAGCCGACGTGGCTGAGGGCATTGAGATCTGGGTGGCGATGCTGCTGACGGCGTGCTGCGCCTCTTGCCATGCGGAATCATCGGAAGCGACCGCTGGCGCTGGCCCCGTGGCGACCGCGGGCGGGCGCCTCACCTCTCCCCGCCTCGCCGCCCCGTTGGTCCACTCGCCCGACATCAGGCTCAGCAGCAGCCACACCGAAAGCGGCAGGATCGCCTGCGGCTCCGGCTCTTGCGACGCAAGCACGAGCTACTGTGAGGTCATCCAGAGCGACGTCCTGGAACTGCCGAGCGACTTCACTTGTCAACCGCTGCCAAGGGCTTGCTCCGAGAGCAAGGACTGTAGCTGTTTTCCTCGAGGTACCCGCTGCAGCGACTTCTGCTCGGCCAGCCGCGGCGCGTTCCGCCTGACCTGTGTCGGTGGCAGGTAACCTAGTCGATCGGATACACGGCGAGCAGCTTCACGGTGCCGAGATCGCCGCTGGATCGGGTGCGCTGTGGGAGTCGGTCCCCGACCCTCACCGCCCACACCACTCGGGTCAACATGCATCCCCCATCAAGCCGCGGAATGCCGCTCGCTCGCTGAGCGCGCGGAGACTCGAACCGCGCTCTCGCAAAGCTCGACAAGAGTGAGGTTTTGCGAGAGCGAGATCTGGTCAATCTGTGCGCGGGCACGGTTGTTGTCGATTGCTACACCCTGCGATAGTGTCGGCCATGGCACGCTACCTAGCCGAGCATCCTCGCGGCGCGGCCCTGGTTGATACGACAGGCTCCTCTTGCCATGCAGAAATTGATTCCATGGCGACGTGGAGCCAGGTGCTGCTGGACGTCGACGGCTCGGAGCACGAGCAGCACGAGCCGCTATTTCCGACGGTGGAGCGGGCCGGGGTGGACGCAAGCTTCACTCCCTTGTTTGCGTTGACGGCACAGGCCAAGTACTTCGACGATCGCCTGATGGTGCGCGTGGAGCAACTAGCGCACGAGAGCAGCGTCGCGGGCTCTGGTCTACTCGCGGCGCTTGAAGCACTGCGACGCGCGGTCCCCAGTGGGCCGGCGCGCGGACTGCTGGATGCCGCGCGCCACCTTCTCGGCCACGAGGTCCCACAGTTCGGCCCCGAGGCGTTGCACGCGGAGAGGTACCTCAGAGCCTTCGAGCTCGACGAGAAGCGCAGCAAGCCGCTCGGCGTCTGGGCGCAGTCGCCGCGTCTGCGAGACCTGTTTCGCCACGACCGATTGCTTCAGGAAGCGTTCGACCACGAGCTGGCAGCTATTTTCCGCTCAGAAATCTCTAATCTGCCGGAAGCGCGCGAGGCATACGCGCGCTACCTCGCGCTGAGCCGCGTACTTTCTGGACCGCCAACGGTGGCACCCGTGACCGAAGAATGGTCGGGAGACGACTCTCAACAGTTCGCGCTCTTGCCTGCAGCCGACTCCCACGAGTCCCGGCTCGTTCGGGAGCTGTTCACGGGTCAGCCGGTACCACGCGACTTCAAGCTAGCGAACGAACTCATGGCGCGCATACGCGACGGGCGCCTCGACACGACACCACGCGAGGAGTCGAGCTGGTACGAGCATCAACAGCACGCGGCGGCAGCGCTACTCTCCCCCCAAACCGCAGGTCTCACCGTCGGGGAGCGTTATCAGCAACTCCTGGACGACGCCTTCAAGGCGCTCTTCGCGATCAATCGCGAGACTCATGTGAAGCAGCTGGACCTCGTCGCGGTTGGCGGCGGCTACCCGTTTCTCGTAGCTCCGGAGTTTTCGCTCGAGCCTCTTCCGGAGCACTATGCTCGGCTAGCGCGGGGTTACCGAGCGCTGCGCCATGGGCTCCGGCAGACGCTTGGCGCGCTGTTGGTCGAAACCGCTCAGTTCGAGCAGCGTGCGGAGTTCGAAGCTCCCCGTGGCGCACCGCTCGACGACGCCATTCGTTCGCAGGAACTGCTATTCCGGGGCGCTGAGCTGGTCAGCCGTGACGAGCTCGGGCAGTCGGTCCCGGACGATGCAGAGTCTGCTGCCGCGCGCATTCATTTCAGGAGCTGGCAAGCACTGAGCCCACGCTCGCCAGCGCTGACCCAGGACCTCCGGGTCGCCGCGCCCGTCTACTTTGATCTCGATCGCAAAACGACCCGCGTCGCGGTGGTGCTGGGCCTACGCAAACTGCGCGTGGAGTTCGAGTACACCAAGCCTCCGAGAATCGAACCGCTCGGTAACGGTAAGTCCCCCACACTGGCCGCGAGCAGTCGCGTCGTCTTCAGCCCGGTCACCTTGGAGTGTGATCTGAAGCGAATCCCGAACCGAGAGGAGCTGCGCGCGCTCTGCGATCGTGAGCGTTCGCCACAGCGCATCCGAGATGCGCTGGAGAGTGCGTGACCAAGCGGCTGGACCATGGCCCGAGCAAATCCTGCTGGAGCCAGCGCCAGGTACGCAGCTACGTTACTCCCCCGCTCCACATTTCACCGCCAGGCTGCACTCCCCGGAAGCCACGTCGCTGCCACTCACCAGCTTACCGGTCTCGTCATAGGTACCCGTCTTGTTGCCTCTGGGGTTCTCCCAAACGCCTGTGGCTACGCCCTTCGTACAGCGGCCGTGTCGCAACACTTGCCCGCCTGAGTAGACGGTGACCTCACCATGGATCACTCCAGCGGAGAGTTCACGGATTCGCTGGGACTCACCGGTTGGGCCAAACACAGTCCATTTCCCCTCGGCAACGCCGTGCTCGCAAGTTCCAGACCACAGCGGGTCCTTGTCCGCCCAGACCCGATACGGCCCGTGAGGCTTGCCCTCTCCGTCGACGCAGATTTCCTTGGTCGCTGGCGGGCTGTACAGCTCGATGCGTTTGAACGACGTACCGCTCGGGCACTCGCTGCCATCTCTGAACTTCTGACAGCCGAGGGCGCTCAGCGCCCCGACTACGAGCCATCCGTATCCACTCCCCATTCGGATAGGGTACACACCCTGCCTGCTTGGGTGGGTTACTCCAGACTCAGCTCTGATTCACGTGGCTCGCGAGGCGCTGGATGAGCGGCGCGATCTCGGCGTGTCGTAGCTTGTACTGAGCACGATTGGCGATGAGCAGCGAGCTGATCTCGCAGATCACTTCCCGCTCCACGAGGTCGTTCTCTTTCAGTGTCGTGCCCGTCTCCACCAGGTCGACGATCAGATCGCTGAGACCTACGAGCGGCGACAGCTCCACCGAGCCACCGACGTAGATCACCTCGGCCTGAATGCCCTTCTTCGCGAAGTGCTCCGTCGCGATGCGCTGGAACTTGGTCGCGATGCGCGGCACCTCGGGGACCACGGCGCCCCGCGGCCCAGCCACTACCATGCGGCAACGGCCAACGCCGAGATCGAGGGGCTGATACAGATCGTAGCGACGCTCGAGCAAGGTGTCGCGCCCGCTGATCCCGAGATCTGCCGCGCCGTACTCGACGTAGGTCGGCACGTCGTCAGGCTTGAGCAGCAAGAACGCGAGCTTTCCGTCGGGCGTCTCCTTGATCAGCTTCCGATCATCACTGAGCAACGTCTGCGTGTCGATACCCGCCGCTTCGAAGAGCGGCGCCAGCGTCTTCAAGATCCGCCCCTTGGGCACGGCGATCGTCAGCGGTCGGCTCATCTGCCTCACGGTAGGGCGCCGCGCTCCAGGCTGATGCGCTGAATGTCTGCACCAACCGCGGCCAGCTTGTCCTCGATGTGCTCGTAGCCGCGGTCCAGGTGATACACCCGGCGCACGATCGTCTCGTCCTCTGCCACGAGGCCAGCGACCACCAGCGACGCGCTCGCCCGCAGATCGGTCGCCATCACGCTGGCGCCGGAGAGCTTCTTCACCCCTTCGACCACGGCGGTGTTGTGGCGGGTCTCGATGTTGGCGCCCATGCGCATCAGCTCGGGCACGTGCATGAAGCGATTCTCGAAGATCGTCTCCGTCAGCACTGCCCGACCCTCGGCGCAGCACATCAGGGCCATGAACTGCGCTTGCATATCCGTAGGGAACCCGGGATGTGGCGCGGTGGTCGCGTCCACCGCCTTCAGCCGACCCAGGCGGCGCACTCGGGTGTGCTCACCCTCGCGCTCGATCTCCAGACCCGCCTTCCGCAGCTTGACCACCACCGGCTCCAGGTCGTCCAGCGGAGCATTCTCCAGCAGCACGTCGCCGCCGGTGGCTCCGACCGCCGCCATGAACGTGCCCGCCTCGATGCGGTCGGAGATCACCGCGTGGTCGAAAGGATCGAGCTCATCTCGACCCTCGATGTGGATCACCGCGGTGCCCGCGCCTTCCACTCGCGCGCCCATCTTGTTGAGGACGCGGCCAAGCTCCTCCACCTCGGGCTCCCGAGCGCAGTTGACCAGCACGCTGCGGCCCTTGGCGAGCGCCGCGGCCATCATCAGGTTCTCCGTACCCGTTACCGTGGGGATATCGAACACGATCTCACCGGCGGTCAGGCGCGGCGCCTCTGCAACCACGTAACCGTGCTCGACGCGGATGTTCGCGCCCAGCACTTCCAGACCCTTCAAGTGCTGGTCGATGGGGCGCGCGCCGATGGCGCAGCCCCCAGGCAACGAGACCTTGGCGCGGCCATAGCGCGCGACCAGCGGCCCCAGCACGAGCACGCTCGCTCGCATCTGACGCACCAACTCATAGGGCGCCAGCGGGCGCGGCTCGCCGCTCGCCGCCGCGACGTGGACCTCGGGAGCCGTGACCTCGACGTCGCGTCCTAGGAACCTGAGCAGCGCCGCCGTGGTGTCGATATCGCGCAGGGCGGGAACGTTGCGCAGCTTGCTCTGCCCGTCGGAGAGCAGCGTGGCGCACAGGATCGGGAGCGCGGCGTTCTTTGCGCCGCTGATACGAATTTTGCCGTTCAAGGGCCGCCCGCCCCGGATCTGAATCGCGTCCATGGAGTGCCTGGCGCGTACGCCGGGTGGCCGAGCCTGGCAAGGTTTTGGTCGACTTTTGCCAGGCCGTGTGGGTCGCCTCACCCCCTACCCCAACCCCGGATCCGCGGGCTTCTAGCCGTGGATTCGGCCCGTGAAGCGCGATTCCGCCCGTACAGGGGCCGGAGGCAGCGCGCTCCCAAAGGACCCAAGCGCGTCCATTCAGGTGTGGGTTCCGGTTTCCGTTCGCCGGGAGGTGTGTACTACCCTGCCGCCCATGTCTGTGGGCCCCCGAGCGACGACCAAAAAACGCGCCCTGATCGCGCCGCGCCTGCGCAGGGTGGCCTGCACGGCGCTGGCCAGTGCGGCGCTCTGCAGCCTCGGGTCGATCGCCCACGCGCAGGAAGACACCGCGGTGCCGTCGCTGGACCTGCGCAACTTCCATCCTCCGGCCAGCCACGACGGTGGTCTCTACCTCGAGCCGACCGGCACACCGGGACCGATGAACTTCAACGTGGGCAGCTGGCTGTCGTACGCCCACCATCCCGTATCGCTGAGCGACAACAGCGATGAAGTCATCGGGCGCCCCGTCGCGGGGCAGCTTTCCCTCGACTTCTTCACCGCCCTCGGCGTCGGCGAGCGGCTCGCGCTCAGCCTCACGCTGCCCAGCGTGCTCTACCAGTTCGAGTCTGGAGACACCGCTGGCGCTGGCGGGGAACCACTCCCCACCTTCGCCCTGGGCGACCCTCGGTTTGGCGCAAAGGCCACGCTGATCCCCACCTCGAGTTTGGGGGGGTTAGGTCTGGCGGTTCTGGCGCATGTCACTGCGCCCACCGGAGACACTCGCTCTTACCTCGGCGAAGGTGAAGCCACTGGCGAGTTCCGCGTGCTCGGCGAGTACACGCTGATCGCTGCATCGCTCTATGGCACCCTGGGCGCCCACCTGCGAGCCAGCGAGCGCACCTACGTCGGTGAGACGTACGGGCAGAGCTTGCCCATGGCGATCGGCGCGTCGCTCAAGCCCCAGGCTCTGGGCTGGGACGACAGCGGCCACTGGCGCTGGAACGTCGAAGTGCGCAGCGACATGGCGGTCAGCCCCAAGTTCGCCCGTGGCGCGACCAGCCCCGCCTCGGTTGGCCTCTCGGCGCGCTACACCACGGGCGAAGTCTCCGGCATCGCCGGCGTTGAATTTCCGCTCGGAGATGCCATCGGCAACCCGACCGTGCGCGGGGTGCTCGGCTTGAGCTGGGCGCCCCGCTTCAACGACCTCGACAAGGACGGCGTCGAAGACGAAAAGGACGAGTGCCCGGAGCTTGCCGAGGACCGTGATGGCTTTGAAGACTCCGATGGCTGCCCCGACTTCGACAACGACAACGACGGCGTGGGCGACGACGACGACAAGTGCCCGGGCGAGGTCGAGGACGAAGACGACTTCGAAGACGATGACGGGTGCATCGACGCAGACAACGACAAGGACGGCTTCCCGGACGACCTGGACGAGTGCCCCTGGGACGCCGCCCCCGCCGGAACGGGCGACGGCAAGGGCTGCCCGCTGTTCGACGAAGATGGTGACGGCGTAGACGACGACGCTGACCGTTGCCCCGAGGAACAGGAAGATCGGGACGGCTTCGAAGACGAGGACGGCTGCCCCGATCCCGACAACGACAAGGACGGTATCCCGGACACCGACGACGCGTGCGTCGACGTCAAGGGCGCCAGCCGCGCCGACCCCGAGCTGAATGGCTGCCCCAGCCCTGACAAGGACGGAGACACGTTCGACGACAAGACCGACAACTGCCCGGAGCAGCCGGAAGACTTCGACGGGGTGGAAGATGACGACGGGTGCCCCGACGACGACTCTCAGAAGCCGGCGTATCAGCGGGCAAAGCCGCTGGTCAGCACCGAAAAGAAGGGCAAGGAGGTCGTGCTCAAGTGGCGGGTCGCGCCCCGCTTCAGCGGCAAGGGCGAAGCCACCCAGCTAGACCCCAAGTCCGTTCCCAGCCTGCGCGCCCTGGCTCAGCTGCTAAACCAAAACCCACGCTGGATCGTAGCCATCGGGGTGCGGCCGCTCGGCGTAACCCAAGAGGCAGAGCAACAGGCGCTCAACAAGGCGTTCTTGATGGCGGCAGAGCTGCGAGACATGACGCACCGAGATTCCGCCGCCGAGACGGTGAGCTGGAAGGCCGTGCAGGGCGCGCCTGGTGCCTGGGCCAACGGCTACGGCGTGCTGGTGCTCACCCCCAAGCCGCCGATGCCGCGAGTCAAGCTGAAGGGCGGCCAGCTCGCACCGAAGCTCAAGAAGCTGAAGCTCCCGCCGCCGCAGACACCGCCCAAGCCGAGCCCCGACGCGAAGGCAGGCACGAATCCCGACGGAAAAGCACCACCGGGCAAGGCACAGGCTCCCAAGCAGCCGGGGAAGTGACTTGAGACGGCTCTCGGCGACCCTGCTCGGCTTCTCGCTCTGCCTGACGGCGGTGCCCTGCGCGGCTCAGCTCGGCAAGAGCTACTCGCCGCGCCCTGTCGAGCCACCACGTCGCAAGCCGAACCTGAGCTTCGGCGATCGAGTCGGAGCCTCCGTCGCGACGCGGCAGCTCGAGAGCAAAGACCTGGAGGAGCGCGTGGCTGCGCTGGTTCGCATGGGGCGCACCGGAGGCAACCGCGGTGTGGACCAGCTGGTCCAGCTACTGGACAGGGAGGGCGGCCTGCGCACGCCGGAGGAGCGCCTGACGGCGGTGCGCGAGCTGGCTCGCCACACCGATGTAGCCAAAGCGCGGCTCTCGCTGTTGCGCGTGCTGGGCGGCCTCGGCGACGCTGGCAAGAGCCAACTCGACGAATCCGCGCGGCAAGCCGCTGCGCTGGCCCTCGCCAAGAGTGGCAAGCGTGATTCGCTCAGCACCTTGAGCAAGATCCTGCGCCAGGACAGCTTCGGCGCAGCGGCCACACAGCAGGCCCTGGTGGCATACCCACCCCGAGACCTCTCAGTCATCACTGACGGGCGTGGGGCCGCGTCTCAGTACTTCATCCGCGCCCTCGGTGAGCTCGGTGACCAGCGCGCCTTCTTCCCACTACGCGAGATCGTACGCCGCGGCTCCGTCGAACAACGCACGATCGCCGCGGAACAGCTGACAAAACTCGGTGCGCTGGAGACAGTACCTCTGGCCCAGCAGTGGCTGAAGAAGAGCCTGGCGCTAGGCAAGGGACGCCACACCATAGACAGCAACGTCAAGCTCCTCAGCGCCGCGCGGATACTCACCTGGACACGCAGCAAAGGCTATTTGGCAGCCATCGAACTGCTCCTGGAAGGCGACGACTGGACCAGCGGCGTCGAGCTCGCGCTGCTCGCAGCTCACCCCAAGCTCGTACCGGCGCTCGAGCAGCGCTTGAAGCAAACGGACGGTGATGCCCGAGGCGAAATCATCGCCGCGATCGGAGCCGCTGGGGGTGAGCGAGCCGCTCGGCTGCTCGCCGAGCGGCTCGCGGCGGCGGAAGACGCTGCGGCCGCCGCGCTGGCATTTGCGCGCGGCAACGACGATGAGAGCGAGGCTCAGCTCTCCGCCCTGCTGGGTAAGCGAGCGACGCGGGGCTTGGCGGCGCGCGCCTGTGCGCTGCGCAAGAGCCTCGGCGGTGGTGCGCCATCGGAGCTCCACGGGGTGCTGCTTCAGCTCCTGGCGAGCAAGCAACCGAACGACCGCGCCGCCGCAGCCTTCGGGCTGGCGCTGGAGAGCGACGCTCAGGCTATCGAGCTGATAGGTCGCAAGGACTCGGTGGTCGTGGCAGCCGCCGCGCGCACAGCGCTGGGCAGGCCCTCCGTGTTGGCCGCCGCCGCGGCGCGCCTGGCAACGGAGCAGCGCCGCACGTTGCGGTCCGCTCTGGCCGTGGCGCTGCTGGACCCCGACGCGGCACGCCGAGTGCCTACGGGCGTCTTGCTGGAGCTAGTCCAGAGCGGCAGCGCAGCGATGTTCGTCGCCGCCTACGCCTTGGCGTCACGAGATGATCCCGAGCTACGGCCAGAGCTCGAGAGGTGGCTCAAGTCAGGCAATCCGGAGCTGCGCTCGAGCGTCGCCTTGGGTCTCGGGCGCGCCGCTCACCCCCGAGCCCTGGGGCTCCTGGAGACGGCTTATCGCTTCGAGACCAACGCGGACGTCCGGCTCTCTCTGGTGCTCGGCGTGGGGAGTCGATCGGAGCCGCCGCGCTCGAGGGTGCTGCAGCTGGCGGCGGATTTGGACGCGGATCAGGCAGTGCGAGGGGCCGCCCGGCGCTTGCTTCGCAAGGGCAAGCTGCCGCGCACTTCGGGGCGCGCGGTCGCCTGGCTCGAGCTGGTGGGGGGAGGTGGCGTGTTGCGAGTCGGCACGGCGCTGCTGCCGCCGTTGCCGGCAGCTCCGGATCCCGATGGTCACTGCCCGGTCGCTCATCTGCCCGAGGGCAGCATTCAGCTGGCAGCCGTCCCTGCCGGCGCGGCCGCAACGCCCGCGCTCGGGATCTGACCCCCGGGTGTGGTAGGAGCAGGGCGTGGCGACGAAGCGAGCGAAAACCGCCAGTACGACGGCTCCCGGGCCCGACGCGCCGACGCTCTCGTTCGAGGCAGCAGTCAGCCGCCTGGGTGAGATCGTAGAGCGCCTCGAGGAAGGCGATTTGCCGTTGGACGAGTCCCTGGACCTGTTCGAAGAAGGCATCCGCCTGGCCCGCACGTCAGGTCAACGCCTGGACGCCGCCGAGCGCCGCGTAGAGAAGCTCCTCGCGTTCGACAAGTCCGGCGAGCCGATCGTCGAGGACCTGGAGGACGAGCTGTGAGTGCGGAGCCGCGCCTGGTCTCCACCGCGGCGGCGTTGGTGATCGGCGACGAACTGCTCAGCGGAAAAATCCGCGAGGAAAATATCTATGAGCTGGCGAAGGTGCTGCGCGCGCTCGGCATCCGACTGGCACGGGTCAACCTGGTGGGGGATGACCTGGAGACCATCGCACGCGAGGTCAAGGCGCTCAGTGAGGCGCATGACGTCGTGTTCACCAGCGGCGGCGTCGGCCCCACACACGATGACATCACCATTGATGGCGTCGCCGAAGCCTTTGGCGTGAAGGCCTCGGTCCACCCCGACGTGGAAGCTCTGCTTCGCCGCGCATACGGCGAGCGCTACCACGAGGGGCACCAGCGCATGGCGCTCGTGCCCCTCGGCGCGGATCTCATCAGCAGCGACGAAGTGCCCTGGCCGACGATCGTGATGCACAACGTCTGGGTGCTACCTGGCGTGCCCGAGGTGTTTCGCATGAAGCTGCTCCTGGTGAAGGCTCACCTCACCGGGACTCAGTGCTACCTGAGCCGCGCCGTGTTCACTCAGATGGATGAGGGCGATCTCAAGCCGCTCCTGGACCAGGTCGTTGGAAACCACGCTGAAGTGGCGATCGGTTCCTACCCACGTTGGCGTAGCCCAGACTACAAGACGAAGGTCACCTTCGACGCGTCTTCCCAGGCCCTGCTGCAGCCTGCGCTGGACGAGTTTCTGGCGCTGCTACCCAAAGGCGAACCCCAGCGCGTCGAGTGAACGCCCCTGCCGGCGAAGCCCCGGCATCGCCGATCCTCGCCGCCAGCGCCCACGCCACAGGAATTCAGCTAAAATTCGGCTGCAATCGTGGCGTCCGGGGCTGACAACGAGGCTCATCGCTGGCGTCGGGCGCGGCGCATCCGCGCAGGGCACCCACGTTTTGCCGGAGGTTTCCATCGGCACGGCCCTTGCTGAGCCGTGGGCATGCTCGAAGCGCAATCTCACCCCCAAACCCCGATGCTCCACGCCACCGTGAGGCGACGAATCGCCATTTCCCCGGGGGAACAAACAGACCTGGAGCTGGTGACCGGGGTGCTCGGAGCGACCCGCACCGGGCCAGCCGCCGAGGACCTCGCGCTCACGCTGCTCGCCGAGTGCGGTGGGCTACCGGGGATCCGACGCCTGGGCGTATCCGGGCTCTTGGAGTTCGGCTTGATCGAAGGACAGGCGTTGCGGCTCTTGAGCGCCCTGGAGCTCGGGGCCCGGAGCCTGCTGTGTGATCTCTCGGACCGACGTCACGCCCTCGATCATTTCGAGGGGGTGGTCGACTGGGCGCGACCACGGCTGGCGGCACTAGAACACGAAGAAGTGTGGCTGCTCACCCTGGATGGACAGAATGGACTCATCCACGACCGTCGTGTGGCCCAGGGAGGTCTTCACGGCTGCGCCCTGCTCCCGAGAGACGTACTGCGCCCGGCACTGCGGGATGGAGCGAGCGCGTTCATCTTGGTTCACAACCACCCGAGTGGTGACCCAACCCCGAGTCCAGACGACGTCGACATGACCCGCCAGTTGGTGGAAGCCGCTCGGCTCCTCGGCACGCCTCTGCTCGACCACGTCGTCGTCGCTCGCGGGGGAGCGGCGTCGTTGCTCGACTTGGGGGTGGTGTGAGGATTCGTGGGACGTAGGCTCCCCTCGCGACTTTCGAACGTCACACCTTGCACGACAGCCACGTGAGGACACTGCACGTCGAACATTCCAACCAGGGCGGCATCGCATGCCGCAGCTGTAGCCAGGCTGTAGCGAGCTGGCTATTCTCGACGCCAATGCAAGAAGGCGTCGCGACCAACCCCGAAGCCGAGCCGCTGCAGTTCGCAGCCCTGACCGACGTCGGGAAACAGCGCGAGCACAATGAGGACAATTTCCTCGTGGATCGCCGGATGAGCCTGTTCCTCGTCTGCGACGGGATGGGCGGGCATGCGGCGGGCGAAGTCGCGAGCGCGATCGCGGTGCGCTCCTTCCACGAGGAGCTCAAGCGCGAGTGGGAGATGGTCGAGGACTACCGCGCGAAGAAGAGCGGCGCGGAGCGGGTAAGCCGTCGAGACATCATGAACGTGCTCGAGTTCGCGGTGAACCGCGCTTCGATGCGTGTGCATGAGGCGGCCAAAGCCGACGACGCCAAGCGAGGCATGGGCACCACGCTGGTCGGCGTCCTGATCATCGGCAGCGAGGCCTTCATCGTCCACGTCGGTGACAGCCGGCTCTATCTCCTGCGCAACGGCGCCATCGAGCAGGTCACGGAAGACCACAACGTGATGAACGAGCTGCTCAAGCGCAAGAAGATGTCGCGGGAGAAGGTCGAGAAGCTGCCCCAGAAGAACGCTGTGACGCGGGCGGTCGGCGTGTACGAGCACGTCGAGCCCGACACCCTGGTGCTCGATCTCGCGGCGGACGACCGCTTGCTGCTGTGCTCCGACGGCTTGAGCATGTACTTCGAGGACGATCTCGAGGGCCTGGGCAAGCTGCTGCGGGTCGAAGACGAGAACGAGGCGGTGAGTCAGCTCATCGACACCGCCAACGAGCTCGGAGGCAAG
Source organism: Polyangia bacterium (assembly GCA_030433055.1). Lineage (GTDB taxonomy): Bacteria > Myxococcota_A > Polyangia > Polyangiales > Polyangiaceae > JAHBVY01. The sequence goes on along the minus strand of JAUILJ010000041.1, from coordinate 5,677 downwards.
GACAACATCACCGCGCTCGTGATCACCTTCAAGACGGGTGAGGCGGGAGACGAGCGAGCGCGCAAGCTCGCGCTGAAGCGCGAGATCCTGGCACGCATGCCCTTGTTCCGACCGCTCAACGACCGGGAGATCCTGCGGGTGCTGCAGGTGACGGATGCGTCGCAGTTCGAAGACGGCCAGTTCGTCATGCGCGAGGGGGACAGCGGGGACGAGCTGTTCATCGTGCTGAGCGGGCGCGTGAAGATCATGCACGGCGACGCGGTGCTGACCACGCTCAGCCCCGGCGAGCACGTGGGAGAGATGGCGCTCATCCGAAGCCAACCCCGAAGTGCGACCGTGGTGGCCGATGGCCCCGCGGAGCTGATGGTGATCCGACGCACAGAGTTCTTCGAGATCTTGCGCAAGGAGCACCAGCTGGCGGTGAAGCTGCTGTGGCAGTTCACGAACGTGCTGGCGGATCGCCTCGCGGCAACCAACAAGGAACTCAGCTCGGCCAAGACGGAACTCGCCGAGGACGTCACCACGGAAATTTATCCCGAGGACGACGAAGAGGATCGCAAGACGCTGGTCATGCTGCCTCCCCTCACCCTGGATGAGTCGTGAGGGTGAACGTCGGGGCTGCCATCGCGGTCGCCTGTTCTCTTTGCACCGCTTGTGATGGCGAACAGTCCAGCGGCCCCGCAGCGAGTGGGAGCGTCGCCCAGGCGGCGGTCAGCAGCGTGTATACGCCACCGAGCAGCTTGGTCCCTCGCCACGCAGCAGCGCCCACGCCGCGCTGTCGCGTGATGAGCGTGAAAGGCGAAGTCAAGCTCGGGGACACGACGCTCAAGCCCGGCGCACTGAAAGACGGCACCCTGACCTCCGGAGAGGAGTGGCTGGATCTCAGCGTGGGTGCGGAGCTCGGCCTGCAACACACGGCTAGCGCTCGTCAATGGCGGGTGACGGGTCCCGCGCGGCTCAAGGCGTGTGTGGACGGCGACGAGGTGCTGTGGCTCGCCCGTGGCGTGGTGGTGTCCGGCGCCGGATCGGGCATGCGCCCCGGGGCGCAGGTCACCATCGCCACTCCCGTCGGCAACGTCCTGTACGGGGACACCAAGCTCACGCTGAAGGTGACGAAGGACCAGGCCGAGGTGAACGTCGAGTCTGGCAACGGTCTGCTGATCGCCGCTCCGAACGCCAAGCTCCAGGGCAAAGCCGAGGTCCAGGCGAAGCAACACGCCGCCCTCAAAGGGTCGGGCGACGCGCTCGAGCGCAGCCAGGCGCTGCTCAAGGCCTGTGAAGCAGGGGCGGATGAGGCCGCACGCCTGGCGCGCGCGGTTCTTGCGCCCACCGCGCCAGCACCCAGCGCCTCCTCCCGCGCCGTCGCCACCCGGGGCTCGCTGGGTTCTCGCGCCCGCAGCCACGCCGAGGCGCGGGGCAAAGCCCGGGAGATTTGTGCGGCGGCGTGGGCTAGTGTGGGCTCGATCAGCCCGGATAGCCCCGAAGTGGCGGGCTTCGAGAAGCGCCTCAAGGCGGCCCACATCAAGTGGCGCGAGGTGCCGATGCCTCCACGGAAGGCACCCACTCCGCCGGATAAGGGCGAGTGATGTTGACAGTTTTGGCCTGGCGCCGTTAGCGTCCGGCAGGCACGGGTGAGGGTCTCTCAGGCATGAGCAAACGCGACCTTAGTTTTCGTCAGCGCACTCGCGCAGGCGCGGGTGAATTCCTCGACGCAAGGGTCGGGGGCAAGGGCGAGCTGACGGTCGGCCGGCGGCCTCGCTTGGCTGCGCTGTTGACCTTGGCAGGCGTCGGCCTGTTCAGCGCTTCCGCGTTCGCGGAAGAGCCGCGCAAGGTGACAGAGCCGAACGTGCTGGGCGAGCCTTCGGAGATCACGAACGTGGTGGACGCCTTCGACGGCGACGACCAGTTCGATCTCAGCCTGACTCTCGGCTACCAGCAGACCTGGAAGAGCGCGAAGATCCGTCGAGAGACGTTCATCGATCAGTCGGGCCTCGCGGGCGGTGGCTACACCGCGACCGGGCTCAACGTCGCCGAGTACTCCGAGACGACCGCGCGCCTCAACACCAAGGCGGAGATCGGTATCTTCAAGGACCTCGCGCTGGTCATCCGGCTGCCGATCATCCTGTCCAACGATCGCGAGCTGAAGGCGCTCGACGGCAGCGACAAGCAGGCCGCCATCGCAGCTCAGGGTGAGCCCGGTGAGCAGCTGTTCACGATCCCGTTCAAGTCGCCCACCCGCAGCGGCATCGAGTACCTCGCCGTCGGACTCGACTTCGGCATCATGAATCAGTTCCGCGATGCAACGAAGCCCACCTGGGTGTTCGGCTTCGAGGGTCGCTTCAACGTGTCCGAGCCGATGCACGCCTGCAGCGAGTCCACCAGCGGCCTGAACCTGCCGGGCACCAAGCAGGTCAAGTGCGCTCAGCCCAACGACATCGACCGTGACGGTAAGGCCGCCGAGCCCGAGTACCTCGACACCCTGGGCAGCACCGACGTGCAGCTCGACGGGAACAAGGGAGGCACGCGAGAGGCTGGAGTCAGCCGGGGAACCACCGCGCTCGAGGTGCACACCTACCTCTCGAAGCGCATCAAGTACATCGAGCCTTACGGTGGCTTCAAAGCGCTGTTCGAGTTCCAGAACGAGTCCAGCGACTACGGCCAGACGGACCTCAAAGGCTCACTGGTCAATCACCCGCCGCTCCGCGGCACCATCATCATGGGCCTCAACGTGATCCCATGGGAGGTGCGTGACCAGTTCCAGCGCGTCGCCCTGGACTTCCGTTTCGCTGGCACCTACGTCTCCGAGGGCCGCGACTACTCGGAGCTGTTCGATGCGCTGGGCTCCAGCGACGCGCCTTCGCTGCGCTATCCAAACTTCGCCGAGTATCAGGAGAACACGGGTTCGACTTCGGGCTCCGTGCCGTCGGTGGTCAACCCCGCATCACAGAAGGTCTACTTCACGGGTCTGACCGATGTGCAACAGCACGGCGAGTACCGCCTGAGCGCGGACTTCATGTGGCAGGCAGGCGAGTACGTGAAGTTCAACGTGGGCGGCGCGTACACGATCGTGCAGAGCCACCTGATCACCTTCGATCAGCCATGTAATCCGGACTTCTCGGACAAGGTCTCCAAGGCGGGTCCCTGCCGGCGAACCAACTCGAGCGGTGTGAGCAACTCCTTCACCGCCACCGGCATCCCGAACCCGAACTATCGCGCTCCGGTCAATGTGCCCGGTCGCCGCTTCAAGGTCGACGACTCGAACGCCTTCGAAGCCTGGCTCAACGCCACCGTGATGTTCTGATGCCCCGGCCTTCCCCACCGTTGCCGCCTTTGCGGGCTGCATCGGTGTGGCGCGCCGTGGCGTCACCGAGCAGCCCAGCGCCCTCGATGCGGCCACTCGCGTCACGAGCATCCGCATGCCAGCTGTGGCAGGGTCAGGCGATGGCGCAGGGTTCCTGCAAGGCGAAGCCGGTCACAGCGCTAGCGCTCGCGTTGGGATTGGGGGTGAGCACCCTCGTACCTTGCCGCGCGGCAGCGCAGCCAGCGGATCGGGGCCAGCCCAGTGGGGCGCCGGCGGCCAGCGCCGCACCCGGCGGGAGCGCCAGTCCCGGCGCCCCCAGCGCCCCAACCCCGGCGCCCGCAGCGCCTCAAGGTGGCGCAGCGCCCTCAGGTGACCCAGCGCCCCCAGGCGACGCAGCGCCCTCAGGTGACGCAGCGCCCACAGGCAACGCAGCGCCCACAGGCAACGCAGCGCCCACAGGCAACGCAGCGCCCACAGGCGACGCAGCGCCGCCTGCGGCCCCGTCGAGCGCGCCCGAGGAGCCTCCACGCACCTCAGACGTCTTCGATGAAGATCTGGACAGCGACGAAGAGGACATGGAGTCGGTGCTGGTGCTGCCCACGCTGACCGTAGACCGCGCCAGCGGTGAGTTCATCCGGCCAACCCGCCAGAGCCATCGCGCGCTCTTTCGCTACGCGCGAAAGATGGACAGTCTCCTCGCGGAAGCAGTACAGGACATGAATCTCAGCTTGGGTGTCGCCGATCGTGCCGACTTCGATGCAGATCGCATCACCCAAGACAGCCTGGTCGAGCTCGCAGAGGGCACCGACTGGGTGCTCTTGCCCGAGCTGACCGTCGAGCGCGGTAAGCTACGTATTCGCCTGACCGTAGTCGCCCCGGGCTCGTCGGTGCTCCTCGTGCGCACCGAGCTCGTGTCACCCCGAGATCTCGAAGTGCGGCTGATGGTGATGACCCGGGAGCTGGTCCAGACCGGTCGGGGTGCGGGTGGACCCAAAGACCGGACACCGGTGCACCTCACCACCGCCGAGCGCGCTCGAGGAGATGGCCGCGCCGTGCTCGCGCTCAACAGCGCAGTCCTGGGTGGCTACATCGGCTACTCGCTCCAGCGCTCGAGCGGTTCGGACGATCCGCGGCTGACGTACCCCCTGATCGCGCTGGGCACGGGGATCGGGCTCGGTGGTTCGATGATCGTGGCGGATGAGTGGAACGTTGGGCTCGGAGACGCTTGGTACCTCTCGGCGTCCATGGTCTGGCCCACCGCCGCCGGCGTGCTCCTCGCTGATGGCTACGACGTGCGCGAAGAGGACCAGTTCGCGTATGGTCTGCTCGGCGCGGCCGTGGGCGTGAGCTCAGCCACCTTCGCCCTGACGTTCAAGGGCATGGGAGAAGGCGGCGCGGTGCTCACTCACTCCGGCGGCTTCTTCGGAACGCTGATTGGAGGGCTTGCGCAGATCGGTGTGGAGGGGACGACGGACGAGACCCCGAGCCGCGGCATGGGCTACGGCGCTGCGGCGGGCGTGGTCTCTGCGGGGCTCCTCGCGACGCAGTTCGAGATCAGCGCCTCGCGGGCCCTGCTCATCGACCTCGGGATGGGACTGGGCGCCCTGACTGGCGCCGCTGTCGCCAGCCCGCTCGTGTTCTCCGACGACACTGGCGAAAAAGAGAATCGCTACTGGGCGGGTAGCGTCGCCGCGGGCGCGATAGCCGGGGCCTTGATCGCCTACTGGATGACACCGTCCGACAGTCAGGGCGCGCTTTCCGATAACCCCACGGAAACGGCAGGGGCGCTGAACGTGCTGCCCTATGCCGGCGTCGTGGGATACAGCCAGGACCGTCGAGGCAAGCAGCGCGCTGTGCCCGGCTTCGGCGTCCAAGGCAGCTTCTAAGCCGATGGAATCGAGTACGGACGGCCTGGAGCTCGTCACCAGCGAGGTCACCTCCGAGTACACGGGTGAGCGCCTCGATGTCTACCTCGCCCAGGCGCTGGAGCTAGGCCGCGCCCGGGCGAAGCTCGCCATCGGAGAGGGCCGAGTGAGGCTGGACGGGCGCCTCGAAAGGCGGCGGGCGCGGCTCGTCGCTGAGGGGCAGCTAGTTGAACTCTGGCGCGAACCGCTCGAGCTAGTGGCGGAACCTGGCGCCACGCTCGATATCCTCATGGAAACAGCGGAGTTGGTGGTCGCCAACAAGCCAGCCGGGCAGCCGACGGCCCCGCTCAGTACACTGGAGCGAGGCAGCTTGGCGGGTGCGCTGCTCGGACGCTATCCTGAGATGAGGGGCGTTGGGCATTCCCCTCGGGAGCCAGGTCTCCTGCACCGCCTGGACACGACGACGAGCGGAGTCGTGCTGGCGGCGCGCACCGGCGCAGCCTTCGCTGTG
>JAUILJ010000925.1 GCA_030433055.1 Polyangia bacterium | reverse complement strand
GGCCCGGCTACGTTCAGCAGTCTCGAAAAGCGGGGCGGCGGCTCCACGACGGCTTTTATCTGAGGCTCTCTGGTGGGATTGGCTTTGGCAGCTTCTCCGCCAGCACGGAGCCGTTCCAGTTCTATGTGCAGGATCAAGGCATCGACAAAGTCGATGGCTTCGACGGGAGCGCCTCCGGCTTTGCGTACGGGACCCAGGCGGCCGTGGGAGGCGCGCTCGTTCCGGGTGCGATCCTGGCGCTCTCCTTTCACACGCTCTCGGTTCCGCAGCTGACGATGAGCCATCCAGTCGACGAGTTCTCGAACTACGAGTATCGGATCTCGCAGGCTGCAGGCGCGGGCCCGCTCTTCGATTTCTATCCCAACCCTGAAGCTGGCCTACATCTGTCAGGGGGGTTGAGCGTCGTGGGGATCATCGTCGGTCAGGGAGATGCGACCGTGGGCGCGAGGGCGCGCGGTCACAACGCGCTGGGCTGGGGATTCAACCTGGGAATCGGCTACGAGTGGTGGGTCGGTGATGAGTGGAGCTTTGGCTTGCAGGCCCGGCTCGACTACACGCATGGCTCTGGTACTGACGCCCGTGACAATGACTGGAGCCACTCGCTCTGGGCGCCGACCTTTGGCCTCGGGCTCACCTACAACTGATCCCCGAGGATACACAGTCTCGACGGACGTCAGAAGCTTCCGAACAGCCCAACGCTCCTGCTGCCGACGAAATAGTGAACTTCGACTCGGGACGTGCCCGGAGGCGGCAGCTCCTGACGCACGAGTTGCTTGCCGCTACCGATCAGTCCGCCGATGAGCACGAGGGCACCCGCGCCCTGGAGCACGCCATCGACGGCCAGCAACACCTCGCCGCTGTCCACCTTCCCCATGGTGATCCATGGACCGATCACTGGAGCGAAGAGCCAGGCGAGCTCGGTTGGGTTGGCGACCGCGCCCACATAGGCTGCTCCATAGCCCGCCGCGAAGAAGCCCGCGCCGAAGTAGCGCGCTGTGGCCGCTCCGTCGTGGGTCGACGTCTCCACGTCGTAGCCCGGAGGGAGGCTCATCCCGAGCTCGTAAGCGCGCTCTTCGCATTCACCTTCGGCGCAGCGGCCGCTCCAGCAGTCTCGCCAGCCGTTGCACTGATCACCGATTTCGCACGGCGAGCAGTCACCACCGCAGTCCACATCCGATTCGAGTCCATTGCGCACCCCGTCAACGCAACTCCCCGGACTTTGCTTTCCCGGAGGATATGCGCCCTGAGGATACGAGCCCTGAGTCGGCTGGCCCGGGTAGCCCGGCTGTGGCTGCGCCGAATAACCCTGGGGGTAGCCGCCCTGAGCTGGATATTGCTGCCCGGCTGGATACTGCTGTGGATAGCTGGCTTGACCAGGAGGGGGTGAGGGGTAGCCACTGGTCTGCGCTCGCAGGCTCGAGGTCGGGAGCAGCGCGGCGCAACTCACGCTTACGAGCAGCGCGTTGCGGCTCCTGAAGGCTGTGCTCGACGACATGCCTGGCGAGGTTAGCTCGGGTTGGCGCCGACAATCATCTCGCGTTTGCCGATCGCCTCGGGGCAAGGCTCTGCAAATGTGAGCGCGCAGCAGGTTACTGCGGCATCAGGCTGCGGCGAGCCGGAGGCGCTGGGCTCGGGCCAGGCGGAGGCGCTGGATCGGCAGCCAGAGTGGGCGGCATGGGCTGCGCCGCCATGGCCGGCGCGAGCGGACCCGGGGGAAGCTCCCCACGCGACTGCAGCTCGACCCAGCCGCGATCGAGCAGCGCCCGGCGGTTGCCACGCAGCACCCCGGGGTTCGCTTGCTCGACCTGATACGCGTACGAGAGCCAGCGGCGCGCTCCACCGGTGTCACCCAGCACGAGCAGCGTGAGACCTCGATACAGGCCGTACTCCGCCTGTTGCTTCGCGTTGGACTCGTTCAGGCGATGCTCCGTGCGTTCGAAGACCTCCGCCGCTTCGATGTAGCGACCATCCGCGTACAGCGCGCTCCCCCGCTTCACGTAGCCGCTACAACCGACGCTGAGCCCAAGTACCGCGACCATCAGCAGCGCGTGAGGCAAACCGAGCGCAGGCACTTTCCTCGCTCTCGGCGCAGCGGGCGCACTCGGCGTCCCCAGATCGCTCTTCACACGTTGCATCGGCCCCTCATCCTAACAACGAACGCAGTATCGGACACGCCTCGTCTGTGGCCAGTGCCCGTTTTCGTGGCCACTGGATTTCGAGCCGGTCTTCTCGCGCGTTGCCACGAAAATATTAGCTCAGGAACATCCATTGCTTGGCAGCCGTGTCGATGTAGGACTGCGGACGAGAGCCTGCGACCTGGGCGGATCGCCAGGTGTTGGTGTTCCCACGCACTCGTCGTCCACACTTCGGCATCGAATAGCGCAAACCTGGATTTGTGCGGGCCCGTTAGCTAAACGCTCGGCTCGTTTCACCCCAACCCTGGATCAAGGACGCAAGATGGGCATCAAAGACACGGTTCGAAAGAAGAGCATGGAGCTGATGGGGGACCCCCGGGTGCTCAAGTTGATGCAAAACGAGCAGTTCATGAAGGCCATGATGACCGTGGTCCAGGTACCCGGGAAGGTGAACACCTTCACCGAGGAACAGACCGAGCGCTTCGCCAGCATGATGAACCTGGCGACCTCCAAGGAGCTGAAAGATCTCAAGCGCCAGGTAAAGAAGCTGGAGGGCGACGTCGAGCGGTTGAAGAAGAAGCTCGAGGAGAAGTAGCGGGCGCTGGCGCGGGTGGAGCGCCCGCGCACACGGCGGCTACGCAGCTGTCGTTTCCTCGCGGTTTGCGCTTGAAGTGCGGCGGTCCAGCCAGCGCTCGAGCAGCGGCCATGTCAGCCGTGGAGCATCTCTGCCGACGAGCAAGTCGATGTGGCCAAAGGGCAGCTCACGATAGGTCTTGTCGTGGGAGCTGGAGCGCTCGAAGCCCGGACGGACTGACGCCGGGGGGGCCAGATCATCGTGAGTGCCCGCGATCACGAGCAGCGGTAGGTCAAGGCCCTCAAACGCTCTCTCCAGCCCGAACAGCGTGGTGCTCCGGCTCGCGCGAGATTCTGCAGCCCACGTGAACAAGGTTCGCATCGTCGCGATGCTGCCTTGGTCCATCGCAAGAGCCATGTGCTGACGAAGGACCTCGGGCTCCATCGAGCCACGTCGGAAACCTCGCAGCGGTACCGGGTAGAGTCGGCTGTTCACCACGCGCTGGCTCACGCGGACGAAGCGCCCGTAGAGCCGCGCTGGTACAGGAATGTTGGGCATGCCGACGGTGCGATCCAGCAGTAGGAACGCCTCGCTCAGCCCTGCGAGCACCCGAGTCCCAGCCGTGAAGTGATAGGGC
>JAUILJ010000924.1 GCA_030433055.1 Polyangia bacterium | reverse complement strand
CCCTGACTGGCGAGCTGGATCAGATCTCGATCCCCCACGGAAATAGAAACGGCTCCGTCGTCCTCAGGGGTTACCTTCGCGTCTCCGACCTCCAGGGGTTTGGGGGAGAGATCGCCCTCGTCGTCACTGGAACAACCATACAGAGCGACACTACAGACGAGCGCGCACCACCGCGTGCGCCGGACCCACATATCCACCATGCCCTCATCGTAGCCGCCGCGCCGCGCGACGCTAGCCGCAGCTGTAGCGATGCGCGAACCAGTGCCGGAAGGCCTCCATGCGTTCCCGTTGCTCGTCGGGAGCCAGCGCCTTGCAACTCTTGGCCTCCTCCGAGCCCTCGGGCGCGCCCCAGCGGCGCTCCGGACAGTCGTTTGGATTCCAGCCCAGCTCGAGCCGCTTCTCACGCTCCAGGACGTCGAACAGGCTGAGGTCTTGAGTCGTGCCGTCGCTCTTGGTGTAGCGAATGTGGCGCTCACGGCTCCACTGTTCGTGCAGGCGCGCCAGGTGCTTGCGTAGCACCTCCGGCTGCGGCGCGACCCGAATCACCTGCTCCGGGAAGTCTCGCAACGCGTCGATGCCGACCAACAGCCGCAGATCCCGACAGGGCGTGCTGAGCGCCTCCCACGGCCCCGTGGTGCGAAAAATGGCCTGCCCCCGCGGCATGTCGATCGTCTCTTCAGGATTTCTGCGCAGATATTCCTGAGCGAGTTCAATCTCCTTGACGCGTTGCTTCAGCTGGCGATGCAAGGCGCGGTGCAGCTCCTTGTAGGCGAGCACCGGGCTGAGCGGATCGGGGTTGATCAGCCGCTCCATGCGCCCATAGAAGCCCGGCGCGTCGAGGCTCTCCTGCTCGGCGCTGTAGTTGGCGTAGCCCCGCGCCACTGCGATTTGCCAGTTGGACAGCAGATCCAAGCGATCGGGTTCACCATCGTGCCCTTGCTGGATCACGATGGGACGGAACGCCTTGAAACCGTGTCCATCGATCTTGCCCAGGGGCGAGAACAGGAAATTGCCTCGCCAGAATCGCTTGATGTTGATGGTCTCGTCAGGCTGAGCATCGACCGCTAGCAACACCCCGGCGTGGTCTTTGGTCTGGGGTTGCCACTTGACCAGTGTGTAGGTGTGTCCGTAAGGATCCGAATAGACACTGCCCGGTCGCAGCGCCTCGCGAGTCAGCGGCACGGGATACAGGTCAGTGACGGTATCCGCGTAGTCGGTGCGCAGGCTGCGAGCGTTGATCTCGTTCTTCACCAGCGCCAGGAAGCGCGTCATCTCGCGGCCCGGCGGATCCCGCGGCTCCGTGAGGCGAATGAACGGCACGTTGCGCGCCTTCTTCTCCGCCATCCCAGCTGCAGCGTCCGTCTGGGCGTCGCTCCCCGCATCTCGAGCGCTCGCCACCGAGGGGCTTTCCTTCGGGGCCTCTGCTCGCTTGGCCTTCTTTCTTGGGACCTCCGGCTCCGGGGCGACGCCCTCGTTCGTCGTCCACTCCGCGCACTTCGGCGCGCCGGTCAAGCTCCCGAACCGGCAACGGTGATAGCCGAATGGCAGCGACAGCTTCCAGGCGAAGTAAGCGCGGAAGAAGTGTGGCCCATCGGCGCAGTCAGGCGTCATGGCGAGGGCATTCGGGCCACTCGCAGCGTCTTCTCCCAGGCCCAGGTGGTCGAACAGGATATTGCGCTTGGCCTGCTGGGTGACGCTGTGGAAGCCGTGCCAAGTGGTCGCCTCCGGCGCGTCGAACAGCGTCGCAATCCACACGGAATAGAGGTTCTCGTAGTCTCGGTCCCAGCTCCTGCGCGTGGGCCAGACCTCGCCATCGGTCTGAGGGCGCGGTGCCGTGCGGCGCTTGACCGCAAAGCGTTGGCACAGCGGCTGTTCTTCGCCTCCCTGGAGCCTCACTCGGTAGCTGCCACGGTCGAGTTTGGAGCGCCCTACCCAGAAGTATGGTGGCCCGCCACCGCGCTGCGCCGGCTCGAGCTTGACCTCACCCCCTTCCGCACGGATTAATTGAAGGGAGGCGCCAGTGCGAGGCGTCTCGCTGACGGCGATGACGCGGAAGGCCTCACCGGCTTCAGGTTGCTCCGGGGAGAAGAACACGCGCGTACCGCCGCCGGCTGGCACCGGGATGGAGCAGCTCGGATCGCCGAGATCGCCTTTGAGCTGCTCGGGCTTGAAGCGGCGCTTGAGTTTGCGGCGAGCGTAGTTGAGGAATGGATCGCCGAGGTATACGTGATCGGCGATGGCCTGCTGCGCGGCGTCGACGTCCCGGTTGGCCAGGCCCACTTCGAGGCGGTGAAGCGCTGCCTCGCGACGCGCCGTCGGCGCCGTGGAGCGCATACGCGTGCGCAGGGCCTTGACCATGAACGCATCCTTGCACTCGATGCATTCCGCGAGGTAACGCTGAGCGCGCGCGAGCATGCCCTCGGCGACCAGGACCTGCTCTGGGTTGCAGCTGGCGACGCGGTGGGGCCAGGACTGCGCGAGCGGCAGCTCGCTGACCACGCAGGGCGCCAGGAGCGCGTCATGGCGCTGCTCGAGCGCCGCGAGCTTTGGGTGATCGGGGTGCGCCTTGATGAACGCCCGAAGCTCCTCGACGGAGGCGTCCTTGGCCGGCACACGATCCTTCGGCGGTGCCTCGGGGTTGGGCCGCCAGATGGCAGGGTCGAGCTGCTCACTGGGGTCCGCGGCAGCGGCCTGCTCGCTCTCGTCCGCGTCCGCGCTCGAGCTGGGGACGGCCGAAGGCGCGGGGGCGGCCCCAACGCTCGGCGTCCGGTCACAGGCGCCAAGCAGCCAGGGCGCCCCACTGCAGCCCACCAACAGCGCGAGACGCGCCAGGCGTGAAAGCACGAAATTACGAGAAATAGCCGGCTCCCAGCCCAGGCGCGGGAAGGTCCCACGCTGCCTCGACGTGTTCTGCCGGCCCCTGCGCTGGGCCCCTCTGACTGGCTCGTGAAGCATTCTAATTCGGGCGAAGCGGTGCTAGAGCACGGCTATGCAGCGTAGTCCTGAGGTTGTCACTGCCAATTCCACGTCGCGGCGCCAAGTCGGGCTGGTGATTTCGTTCCTGATTGCGGCGGGCCTGGTAGCGGCTCCGTTGGTCACCACGACCGAGAGCCAGGCTGCTGAGGTCGAGGTCACGAGTTCCGCGCCGACCGAGATCTCTCAGGAGGCGAAGTCGAACGAGCCCACCAAGCTCGAGTCCCCGGACGGAGACTGCTTCGAGTGGAAGTACCCGAACAAGCCGGAGTGCGGCTCCATGGCCGGGAAGACCGAGTGCAAGGCGGAGCCGTCGATCAACACCCTCGAGAAAGACGAAGCCAAGCGCAAGGCGTGCGGCGTCGAAGAAGGCGCCG
>JAUILJ010000923.1 GCA_030433055.1 Polyangia bacterium | reverse complement strand
AAGGAGGCGCTCGAGCTCATGTTGATTGCGTCGGTCGATGTGCAGTCAGCGTTGAGGGTTCCCAGAATCACGACGGGAATGTCACTGAATGCGTTCGCAGCCACTGCCGTTTCAGCGGCGTTCGCGGCCCTCGCTGTGTCGGATTCGTGATCCCAGTTGACGTCGATGAAGCCGAACGTCTTGCCGCCCTTCATCACCGTTGCAGCTTCACCGGTGCGTGTGGCGTTGGGTCCGTCAGTCAGATCGAACCGTTCGTGCTTCACGAGTGTGTTTCCACGACAGGTATTGATGAATATCTGGTACTCCCGCTGGAAGCAACTACCCAGGGCTGCACCAAGCGCTTCCGCGCGGCTATAGTCCGTTGGCATGCTGGTGCTGAGCTGCCAGTCGTTGTCGCCTTCTTGAATCCCGACAACATCTACCTTCTGATTCACGATCAATGCGGCGTACGTGGGCGCAGCCTGGGGCATTGTCACGTGCCCGTAAACGTTGAGCGACATGACTCGCAAGGTAACGGGATTGTCAGCGCCTCCGGCGCCCGCCCCTCCGCCTGCGCCGCCTGTGCTTCCGCCGGCTGCGCCCGTTCCCCCCGTACTCGCTCCGCCCGCGCCGGCTCCACCGGAGCCCACCCCGCCTGTGGAGGCTCCGCCGTTGGACACTGCACCCGTGGCCCCGGAGCCCCCACTCCCTCCGGCCCCGGCCCCTGCAGAGCCACCTGCCGTTCCCGCGGCTCCGCCGACGGCTCCAGCCCCAGCGGTGCCCCCGCTACCTCTGGGTCCAACCTCCGCCCCCGATGCGGCGCACGAGAGCGCGAACAGACCGACGGCAATGAACCCAATGGGGTCGAGTGTCTTCTTCATAAGATCGGGGCTCCGAAGCCTGTCTACGCGTCGGTCGATGCGTGAACCGAAGCACGCACACTGGACTCGCTACCTACGAACTTGTCATCTTTTCCCCGCCGGCGCCTCCATCAAATATGAAGCAGCCAGGCGTGCCCCCTCCAAACGTATCCGCTCGGCAACACCACATGCCCCCACCCCAGCGTCCCACGTCCGGCGGTGGCGCCCACCCGCCGACATCTGATCACATCGACCCACGCCCGTTGCTCTATACGATCCGACCTATCCGACGCCACTGTTCCCGTCTTCTCGTCTGCCGGCTCTCTCTCCTGAGCCGGCCTGGGCGAGCTCGTGCCTCGAGTGCATCCTCGAACCACCAAGCCGCCAGCGAGGCTTGCGCGAGCGATCGTATCCGCGAGGCACTGAAGTTCCATCGAGAACAGCGTGCGCATCAGGCTCCACACCAACTAGCACACGTCGTCCGGAAACCGATTGACCGGCTCCGCGAGACGGACGAGCGCCGCGTCGTCAACGAGGCGGCAATCGCGGTTTCCGCCCGGTCCCGATCAAGCACGCCGCTTGACACAGAAGCACGCGAAGCGTCTGATGACTGAATGCACTGCCCCGGTGTGTTCATCGCTTCCATCCTCGCGCTCGGCGCGCTCGGGTGCAGCTCTGCTCCGTTGAGCCCTCCAGCAAACGAGGACCCCATACCCGAGGCTCTGAAGTGTCCTCACCCACTCGTCGACCAGTGCCGGCCCCGTCATCGTAGCTATCCTGGACTACTGAGCGGTTTGTCGCAGCCCCAGGGAACTATCCGCAAGGAACCAGAATCCGAGAAACCTGAGGTCACGGAACCCAAGGCTGAGCGGCCGGAGCTCAACGGCGTGATCGCTGCGGACATCGATCTCGACGAAGCAGAGGAGGAGGCACCACGCGAGGGACCGGCGGTCGCTGGACAGATGACGGAGCGCGCCGCTGACGCCAAGCGACTGTTCGACAAGGAACGCTGGAACGACGCGGTTGTGCAGCTGGAAGCCACAGCGCGTGGACGTTTTCACGATGATCAGGGCAACCGAGAGCTCGCGGAGTACTACCTCGCTATCGCGCTCTATCGCATCCAGGACTACACCGCAGCGACGGATCTATTCGTCGCGATCGTCGAACGGAAGCAACATCTGAAGGCCAAGGAAGGCCTGCTCTGGCTCATGAAGCTCGCGACCCTTTGCCCGGACCGTCGGGTGATCCGCGCCCTGGGTGAGTACCCGTTCGACTTCCACATGGGCTTTAGGAGTCCGCAACAGAAGGACTTGTGGATATCGACTCGCTTCGCCCACGCCCGGGGGCTCGCTGACCTGGGACGTATCGACGAAGCGATTCGTGAGTTCATCTACGTCCGCGAGGAACCGCTTGCACGGGAAGCCGCCACCACGTGCCTGGAAGGACTCGACCCCGACTGGAAGAACCACTTCAAGCGCAAGCGCGCGGGCGCAGCGCCTGAGGACTGAGTTTGCCGCAGGACAGCATCCTCGAACCTCGGGGTTCTCCCCGCGGGATGCTCGCGCACGGCTGCAGCGACAGCTCAGGGGGACCGCTTCCCTCAGACCGGAGGGGAAGCGCCTGAGGACGCTCTCCAGGGTTGCCACTTGGAATTTCTTTGGCGCGCGAATGGCCGCGAGGCGGCAGCGCGCATGTTCGGCGACCTTGTTTCAGTGTTCCATCGGCCGTGCTGTAGGAAGCGGCGGCAAAAGCCTCGAGTTTCCGAAACACCTTCGGCTCGATGGGCGCTAGCCTGTAGGGCGATGTGTCCAACGCAACGCTGAAGCGCTCGCTCATCGCCCTGGGGTTTGCCACGTGTCAGCTGCCGCTCGCGGTGTCCGTAGCGGTCGGTTGGTGGGCGCCGTGGGCAGGCATGGCGGCGGGTCTCTTGGTTTCCCTTGGCTTCGCCGTGCTCTGGGCCCGGCGCGCCAAGCAGCCCCTGTGCTTGCTGGGTGGGTTGGCGGGGGCGGTGTTCTCGATCGTGGGAGCGAGCCTGCTGCTGCCCTCCCTGCGGCTGCAGCTTGGAACTCTACCGAGCTATGAGCTGGGGACGGAATACGCTGCGGGGAGTCGGCCGCCCATGGCCGTCGACTTCCTCACCGTCGAAGGCGGCGCCCCGCGCACGGATCTACTCTACGTGGGTGATGTCTTTCGCACTCGCGGCGAGTCGGGCACCTGGTACCTGTATTCCGTGGTGGCGCCCATCGTCCCCACGGATTGGCAGCCAAGCACCCCGGTTCCGGCCTGGGCAGTGTGCGAGGTGAGCCGCGAGGAAACGGGGCAGCGAGCCAGCGCCGAACAGGAGTGCAAGGCACTGCTGGGACAGCCACGAGCGCCCTACGAGCACGAAGGGTTCGACGCAGATCTTCCGAACGCGCCCATGGTCGAGCGCCTGGGATCGGGATTCTGGGTTTCCGGCAGGGTGCGCCGCGCGGGCGACGGCGCGCCGCTTGAGGGCGTGCGGATCCAGATC
>JAUILJ010000922.1 GCA_030433055.1 Polyangia bacterium | reverse complement strand
CAGTCAGGGTTCGATGACCTCGATTCTCGGAGGGCGCGTGGCCGATGAGTGGCAAACGGTATTTCCTCTGATTGCAAAAGACTATGCGCGCGCAGTGCAGTCGGAGAACCGTGTTCGCGCGGCTGCTCTTCGAGTTCTTGCTGCGGGTCGACTTGGCGCGCGTCGGCTTGGCCGCCGCGGGTTTTTCCTCGGAGCTGAACAGCAGCACCTGGCAGAGCGAACTGCCAGACTCCATCCACACCGATGGGCTCTTCTCGATCGGGTTACGCCCAATGTAGGCCACAGTCTTGTCAGCGACCTGGTCTCCCACACGCCGCACGGTCGCTTCGGGGTCCGACGGGCCACGCAGAGCGGCGAACGACCAGAGCGGATCGGGAGACTCCGTGATGATGGTCACGGTCACGCCGTCACATGGCGGCGCGGTCAGCGGATCGGTGTTGATGGGACCGCTGGAATCCTCACTCGGCTCTGGCTCGGGCATCCGATCGAGCGGCCCGGTCACGGAATCGAAAGGATTTCTGTGCAGAATCGGATCCGCGCTCGCGACCTTCACGTTGCCCTTGTTCAAACCCGCGAGGTCTGGAGACTTCGGGGGCAACAGCGCCAGCGCCTCCGCGTCCGACCCAAAGAGCCAGTTGCCCAAGAGCTCGGAGGACCCCGACGCCTGGAAGTACGCGGCGGTGGCCAGCAGGGCGAGGACCACGCCGGAGAAGTACTTCTTGAAGAGGGTGTCGATGGGCATGAGGGGCGGGAGGTGTGTCGCCGAACGCTGCTCGGCTCAAGTCACGGTCTGGGGTGGGGCCAGAGGCCTGGTTTTACACCCCGGGTTAAAGCGAGAGCCGTGCCAAGGGTCAATGGACAAAACAGCGGATTTTTTGGGGGTTTGGTGTGCTGGGGGACCACTGGGCTCGCCAGCTTGTCACCGCATTCCTGAAACACCTGCTCAGTGTGCCAAACTGACAAAACGCAGGCTCGCGAGGCTCGGCGAGACCTGGGCCGTCGTGCGTACTTCCGTGCGCACGCCTCACCGCCCAAGCCGCCCTTCCCGACCCGACCACGACAGCGGACGCTCAACCCTCTCCGAGCTTGCGGTAAATGGTCCGCGTGGAAATGCCTAGGAGCTGGGCGGCGAGGCGCTTGTCCCCAGACGTGTGCTTCAGGGTGGCGCGGATCAGTCGCTGCTCGACCTCCTCGAGCGGGGTGCCGATCGGAAACTCCAAGCTGTCGGGCGCTCGAGGAGCAGCCTGTGCGACCGCATCCGGGAGATCCCCGAGGCCGAGAGTGTCGCCCCGAGCCAGCACTGCGCCACGCTCGATCACGTTCTCCAGCTCACGCACGTTGCCTGGCCACTCATAGTCGAGCAGCTTGCTCAGGGCCTCGCGGGACAACGCGAGACGGGAGCGCCCGTTCTTCTTGCAGTACACCCCGAGGAAGTGGTCGACCAAGAGCGGGATGTCTTCACGCCGAGCGCGCAGCGGTGGCGCCGTAACCGCGATCACGTTCAATCGATAGTATAGATCCTCCCGGAACCGGCCACCCTCTACCTCCGCAGCCAGATCACGGTTCGTGGCGGCGACGATGCGCACATCAGCGCGGACCATATCGCCTCCGACCGGCTCGTACTCCCCTTCCTGAAGGACACGCAGTAGCTTCACCTGGACCTGAGGCGTCAGTTCGCCGATCTCGTCCAAGAACAGGGTGCCCCCACGGGCCCGGGCGAAGCGCCCCTCTCTCTTCCCCACGGCACCGGTGAACGCGCCACGTTCGTGACCGAACAGCTCCGCCTCCAGGATAGACTCCGGGATAGCCGCGCAGTTGACCGCTACGAAGGGGCCGGTCGAGCGCTGGCTCTTGCTGTGGATGTAGCGAGCGATCAGCTCCTTACCCGTACCGCTCTCGCCAAGCACGAGCACCGTCGCCATCGACGGGGCTGCCTGGGTCGCGATCTCGAGCACGCGACGCAGCGCCCCGCTCTGCCCGACGATTTCCCGCGTGGTAAGTAGCTCGATCTCCTTACGCAGCGAGCGGTTCTCGGCGACCAGGCTGAATCGCTCTGCCGCCTTGCGCACCGTCTTGACGATCTGCATGCGCTTGAGCGGCTTCTCCACGAAATCGTAGGCGCCCTCGCGCATGGCTTGCACGGCGGTCTCAACCGTCCCGTACGCTGTCATCAAGACGACCTCCGTATCGGGAGACAGCTCCTTCAGCGCCTTGAGCAAGTCCACCCCGCTGGTCCCCGGCATCATCAGATCCGTCAGCACCACCTGGACGCGGTGATGACGCGCGACCTCGAGCGCAGCCTTGGCGTTCTCGGCGGTGAAGACCCGCATCTGATCGCGCTCGAAGATCTTGCGCAGACTGGCGAGGTTGGAGGGCTCGTCGTCCACGACCAGCACAGTGAGATCCTCGGCCAAGGGCGCTGGCCTGGGCGCGTCAGACGCAGGTACGGGGGTGAGCCTTGCCACACTGTCAGTCATGCACGCCACCTTGTCACGCAACGACAGACAGTCAATTCAGATTCGTATCTTAATCTAACATATTGAATTTACTCACGTAATTCGTGACAAAATGACATCTGCCCTGGCCCCCGCCGATCGCTTGCTGGTGGGAGGGTAGCCGCCTCAGCGGATGAGCTTCGAGAGCTGCTTGAATGCGTCCCCACCAGCCCTGGCGAGCCAGTCGAACACCACGGTCTCTGTGGTGGTGGATACCGCCCCTGCCCGCTCACACAGCGCCATGCCCGTCGCGCGATGGTCCGCTCGCCGCGAACTGACCCCATCCATCGGCACATGCACCTCGAGACCGCGGCCCGCCAGATCTCTGACCGTCTGGTAGACGCACACGTGAGCCTCCATCCCGACCACCACGACGGAGCGTGCGCTGCTGCGCTCCAGGGCCTCCGCGAAGCCATCCGCGTCCCAGGCGCTGAAGCAGACCTTTTCGAACCGGGCGACATCGCTTCCCTCCAGCGCCTCGCTCACGGCTGGGAGCGTGGGCCCCAAGCCCCTGGGATACTGCTCGGTGAGCAGCAACGTCGCTCCCAGAAGCCGAGCCCCCTCGGCGAGTATCCGCGCGGAACGGATAACTTGCGAGAGTTGGTCCTCCGGCATCGCGGACGCGAGCCGGTCTTGAATGTCTACGAGCACCACCGCGGTGGTCGTGGGGTCGAGTCGTTGCATGGTGGCCTCCGAGAGTCGCTCACTTCCTCTTGAGCAGGGCTGGGTCAATGAAATCGTTCTCTGCCAGGACGAGCCGCTCCACGCGCTCTCCACGCTCCAGTGCAGCCACGATCTCCTCTACGTCTTCGAGCTTCACTCGACCGTAGAAGTAGTTGTCCGGCTCTACGGCAATCA
>JAUILJ010000921.1 GCA_030433055.1 Polyangia bacterium | reverse complement strand
CAACCCCCGAGCGGCGCGGATGATGGCTGCGAGACCGACGTCTCCGCAAACCCATCGTCTTGTGGCGGTTGTGGCGAGGGCTGTGTGAGCGGATTCGCCTGTGGCTCGAGCACATGCGGCTGTGACTCGAATGGGGACTGCAACGCGGGTGGAAACGCCGAGTGCAAATCGGGGCTCTGCGAGTGCACGCGCTTCGGCGCCGATCAACTGTGTCGGCCCGGCGAACGCTGCATCAACAGCAGCAACGTGAGTACGTGCTCCTGCAACGGAGGCGCTGGCTGCGGCGGCTCACAGACCTGCTGCTCGTCGGGCTGCACCGACCTCGACACGAGCCTTTCGAACTGCGGAGCATGTGGGCACACCTGCCCGACGAGCTTCAGCTGCTCAGCCGGAGCGTGCGCATGCAACGGCAACCCAAGCTGCAACGCCGGCTCGGCCGGGACCTGTACGAGCGGGCTCTGCCACTGCGGCGCAGCCACGTGTGCAGCCGGTGAACGGTGTCAGCCCGACGGCAGCTGCGGCTGAACCGAGCACCTCGCCTGCGCGGGCCAGACTGAGGAGCGCGAACCACGAAGGCTGGCGTCGACCCGCGCCAGTTCGGTTCGCGGAAGTGCGAATGAATCGCGATTTGCGGTTAGAGTCTCGGCATGGATCCGGTGGCGCTCTTTCTCTTGGCAGTGGCAGGGATCTTCGCCATCGGCGCGGTCGGCGAGCTGATCTTCCAGCGCACCAACATCCCGGACGTGATCTGGCTGATCGTCGCGGGGATCGTGCTCGGGCCGCTCAGCGGCTTGCTGACTCGATCCATGCTCTCGAGCATCGCGCCGTTCTTCGCCGCGATCACCCTGGTGGTCGTGCTGTTCGAGGGCGGCAGCAAGCTGCGCCTCAAGGAGATCGGCAAAGCCGCGCCCCGCTCCAGCCTGCTCGCGATCCTGAGCTTCCTGTTCGCCACGCTGGTCGTCGCCGCTCTCAGCATGCTTGGCCGTTGGCCCTTTGGGCTGCTCCCCGAGACTTGGACCTGGACTCATGGACTGCTGCTCGGCGCCATCCTGGGTGGTTCGAGCTCGATCATCATCATGCCCGCGATGGCGCAGGCGCGGCTGCCAGCCCCGTTGGCCAACCTGGTCAACATCGAGAGCGCGCTGACTGATGCCTTCTGCGTGGTCGCCACCGCGGCGATCATCGATCTCCTGCTCAAGGGTGCGGGGGGAGCCGCCGCGCCGGCGATCTACTTGCTCAAGTCGTTCGGAATTGGCCTGGCCATCGGAGGAGTCGCAGGCTTGGTCTGGCTATTGCTCCTACGCTTTCTACGCGGAAGTGAGCACGCATATCCGATCACGCTCTCAGCCTTGCTGGTGCTGTACGTGGTGATCGACCACGCTGAAGGAAGCGCTGCCCTGGGGATCCTGACGGTCGCCATCATCTTGGGCAACGCCGGTTCAATCTCGTCCAAGATTGGTCTGGCGGAACCCGCAGAGCTGGACACGGAGGTTCGCGGCTTTCATCGCCAGATGGCGTTCATGATCAAGTCGTTCTTCTTCGTGTTCATCGGAGCGATGCTAGGCCCCCCCTGGGGGCTGATCGTGTTCGGAGTGTTCTTGGGCTTGGTCCTGTTCGCTGCCCGCATTCCCGCGGTGTTCCTGGGGACTCTGGGCAGTAAGTTCACCTCTGCAGAGAAACGCATGGCAGCCGTAGCGATGCCGCGCGGAATGGCTGCAGGCGTCTTGGCAACGCTCCCGATGTCCGCCGGCGTCAAGGGCACGGAGGGACTCCCCGTCTTGGTCTTCGCGTGTGTGTTCACGACGATCCTCGTCTTCGCCGTGGGCTTCCCCATCATCAAGCGGGCGCTCCCCGCAGTGGACGACGAAGAGCCCGAGAGTCGTCTACCCATGCCTGCTGGCGCTGCGCAGCCTCGCCAGACGGAACGCATGCAGCCGCTCTCCGCCAGCGCGGCAGTGCCGATCGTCGCCGCGGGTGCGCCGACGGCGACAGGTGACGCAGTCGCTGCGCCAGCCGGGTCGGACGCTATTGCGCCCGCTGAGGCGGCATCCCCGGCGCCCGCCCCTCACCCTCCCGCGGCTCAGCCCGTGCCGCCCGCAACCGGCAACGTGAGCTGGCCTCGAGACACCCAACCCATGCGCCCCATCAGTCCCGACGATCCGCCGGAGGACTAGTGTCCTGTCTCCGTAGTTCGCTCCAGAAGCGGAACCCATCGCCGCGGGGATACGTGCTTGGTCAGGCCTTCGAGTGCGCGTCCGCGTCACCCGGGATGGGCGCGACCAAGGGTGCCTTGCTGCCCATCGGCTCGCTGAGCGCTTCAGAGTCCGGCTCGAGTCGCCGTTTGACGATGGCGCGGCTGTAGGCGTGCAGGACGTCGTCGTAGCCAAGGAGCCCGAGGATCTTGTTCGGATCTCCCTGATTGCACACGGGTAGCTGGGGATAGCCAGTCTCCGCGAATCGCTCGAGGGCCGCGCTCAGCGTATCGTCCGGATGCACCCAGGCATGAGGCTGCGCGAAATCCGCGGCGATGGCCAAGGCACCCATTTCCTCGTCGAAGAAGTACTCCCGTAAGACATCCAAGGTAATGATGCCCGTGATCACCCCACTCTCGTTCACGACGGGAAACACAGCGCCGCGGCTCTCGGATGCCTTGCGCAAGATCCCTTCGAGGGAAGTCGACGCATTCACAGGGTGAACCGCGAGGGACTGGTTGTAGACCTCGTCGACCCGCTGCTCGTCGAGCACATCCATGACGTAGTCCCCTGCGTGCGCCGGGGAGTCGCGGCGGGATGGCACCTGCTTCTCGTAAAGTGTGAAGCGGCGCATCAGCGTAACCGTCACGACCTCGGCCAACATGATCGGCACGAGCAGCTCATAGGAGCCCGTCATCTCGCTCGCCATGACCAGTGTGCTGATGGGCGCGTGAGCGACTCCGCCGACGAAGCAGGCCATACCCACGATCACGAACGCACCAGGCTGAGTGACCACCGTGGGGAACAGCTCGTGGAACGCCAGCCCGAACGCGCCCCCCACCATGCCTCCGATCACCACCGATGGACCAAACACACCGCCGGAGCCGCCCGAGTTCACGCTGAGTGACGTGGTGAGCACCTTCAACAGGGCGATACCCAAGAAGGCGAGAGCGCCCCACCAGCCGACGGGCAACGCGCCGTGAGTGTTGAGCAACGCCTCTTGAAGCCAACCGTACCCTGCCCCGAGCGCCTGGGGCGCGACGAGCGAGAGCAGGCCCACCACCAGGCCGCCGATCATCGGCTTGCTCCACGCGGGCACCTTCAACGGATGAAAGACCTTGTCCCGCATTCCGTAGAAGACCTTGATGTACAGCACGCCGA
>JAUILJ010000040.1 GCA_030433055.1 Polyangia bacterium | reverse complement strand
CCGACTGGGCATCCACCGAGAAATACACTGCGCTCGCCGTACCCACCTCGAGCTCCAGCGCATCCACATCGTCATGCTCCGGGACCTGCGTCACCGCTAGGCCGAGGCTGTCATGGAGGTAGTACGCGGCGTTGTAGCCGACGTCTTCACCACCTTCGGTGATCGAGTCGTGGCTACCCACGCCATCGGAGAAGAACACCTCGCTCGAGGGCGCCGCTTCTGCCACCCTGCGCTCGATCTGGGTGCGATCGGCCCCCGCCGCTCCGTCGCGCACGGAGAAGTAGTAGACGGGGTTGGTCGGTACCGGACGCAGCACGGAGAAGCCGTCCACGCTGTCCGTATCGAGCAAACCCAGTTGCGCGGGGGTGATGCCCACGGTGTTGCCCCCCGTGCCGAGCCCCGGATTATCCGGATGGAAAAGATGACTTTGAGCTTCTGCGGTGCTCGCGACGGCAGATCCGGTCGCGCCGTAGTGGGTCCGTTCGACCGAGAAGAGCGGGCTCGGAAGTGTGGGTCCGGCACCTCCCGCTCCTCCAGTACCAGCACCGCCACCGGTCGCGCCAGTTCCGCCCATCGCGCCAGTTCCGCCCATCGCCCCTGCGCCACCCATCGCTCCCGCTCCCGCGGCGGAGCTGCCTGCGGCGCCCGCGTTCCCTCCAGCAGAGATGCTACCGTCCGCACCCGCGTCGGGGCTCCCCTTCTTGTTCTTGGTCGTGTCGCCGTCGTCGCACGCAGCGCCGAGAATCATCAGCGCCGGCACGAATGCCAAAGTCCCTAGCCGCCCATGCCGTCGAAAGCTCGTCCCGCCCATGTCGCCTCCCAAGCCGAGAAAATCGGGCTAGCTTAACGTGTAGCAGAGCCCTTGGCACTCCACGCCATCGGTGGAAACATCGACCGCGATGTGTCCCGGGCCGTTTCCCAATTGTTTTGGGCACTGTACACCCGCGGGTGATTTCTAGGGGAGCGCGGCTGGGACGCCGCCGCAGCCTAACGGCGTTGGCAGCGCGGGCAGTAGTGCGTCCCGCGTTGGCCAACCAACACGCGTACGATGGCGGTACCGCACTCACGACAAGGCTGACCAGTGCGAGCGTACACGCGCCGCTCATCCTGGTACGCCCCGTCGCTTCCGTCCGGTTGCACGTAGTCGCTGATGCTGGAGCCTCCGGTTTCGATTGAGCGCCGCATCACCCACTGAGCGGCCTCGAGCAGCCGCGTCCAGTCTGGCTGAGTGAGCCGCGCGGCAGACCGGGTAGGCCGGATCCCCGCCAGAAACAGCGCCTCGTCCGCGTAGATGTTGCCAACGCCAGCGAGCACGGATTGATCCAGGAGTACGCTCTTGACCGCCGCACGCCGCTTCCCGCCGAGCTGCCCGAGCTCCGCTGGCGTGATCTCGAGCGCGTCAGTGCCGAGCTTCTCCACTCGCTTGTCTAACTTCCCTGCGGCAATGAACAGCACCTTCCCAAACTTGCGAACGTCGCGGAACAATACGTCGGGGGCGCCGTCCTCGAAGTGGAATATCAGGTGGGTGTGCTGGTCGCGCGGAGCGCTGGCTCCCTGTTCTAGCAGCCGGGCCTGAGCCTCCGGCGTCAGGCTGGAGCGGCTCGTTGAGCTGAGCAAGCGGAGGCTGGTCGCACCCGCTCCGAAGAGCTGGCCGGTCATGCCGAGGTGGAGCAGCAGGCGGTCCCCTCCAGCCAGCTCAGCGAACAGGTACTTGCCGTGGCGAGACAGGCCCACGATGCGCCGACCCTTCAGGCGCCGCTTCAGCTCTGCTGGCGGCGTCAGGAAGAAGTAACTGGGCGCCGTGGTGGTCAGGCGGGAGACAGTCCTGCCTTCCAGCAGAGGCGCGATGCGCCGCCGCGTGACCTCGACTTCGGGTAGTTCCGGCATGTCAGCGCGCCGACCTCGCAGGCTTTTTCACTGGTTGGCTGGCTGCGCTGGGCACCGCCGCGGCGGCGGGCGCCGCTGACGCGCTGTGTGCTGGGTCGGGCGTGCCCTGCAGCGTCGCGCGGCTCATCGCGGAACCCAACAGCGCCCGGCCTCCGGGCAACAGGCGCGGCGCGTGCCCTGGCTCGAGCTCCATACCCTGGATCAGCTCGCCCTTGGCGTCGCGATATGTGACCTCTATATTGCCGCGCGGATCCACATCCATGACGGCAAAATTGAACCAGCCGAGCGCACGCTCGATGTTCCCAGCTGGCTCACCATCGAGCGGCGCGTGAATGAACAGTCGCTCGGCGCCGAAGCTGTCGTCGTAGATCAGCTTGGGAAACAGGGCGGCGCTCAGCGGGCCGCTCACCAGCTCCAGGAAGCTGAAACGGCTGGCTGCTTCGTCAGCCGCGGCGCGATCAGGTCGCGCAAACGGACGATACACATAGGCCGCCGCGAAATGGACATCCGTGGTCAAGAAGATCACGTTCGCCGGCTTCAACTCTGGGAGCACGCGCACCAGGCTCGAGAACTCCGCTTCGTATCCGGTTGGACCACCGTAGTTGGCCCAGCCATCTCGCGGTCCGTCTGGGGGCCACCCCGTTGGAATCGAGATGGGAACGCTGCTGACGATCAGCTTCCAGGTCGCATCGCTCTTCCGCAGGGATTCAATCAGCCACTCGAGCTGCTCCGGCCCTAGCATGGACTTCTTCGGATCGCTGCCCGACAGCGATGCCACCGAGCGGTACTGCCGGGTGTCCAGCATGAACAGCTCCACGTGGCGCCCCCAGCGCCGCGAACGATACAGCCGCTTACCCGCCTGGGCGGCAGCGTCGAACGCGTGGTAATCGAGGAAAGCCGCCAGCCCTTCGGGCATCAGGTGCTGCCCCACGTGATAGGGCGCGTTGCCCCGCTGATCTCGCTCCGGGCCGAAGTCGTTCACGACCTCGTGATCGTCCCACACGGCGTAGTAGCCCGAGCTCCCGAGCAGCTGCTGAAAGCCGAAATCCTGACGATTATAGCGCCAGAACTTCCAGTACTGGCTGCGGTTGGTGGCGTAGTCGATGTCGCGAGGGACCTGCGGATTGCCGAAGCGGCCCGTCGCATTGCACAGACCGTCGCCGTAGATCATGTCTCCGAGGCCGATGAAGAAGTCCAGGCGCTCTTCCGCCAGGGCGTTGAAGATCGGGTAGCCCCGCGCTGCATCGCGGCACACGTTCTGGCCGCCCAAGTCTCCGCTGAACGCAAAGCGTACGCGCGCCTCGGCCTCCGATTTCGGTGCCGTACGGAATAGCGCGACCTCCGCCCCTGGAGGCGCCACGCCTCCATCCTGGTCGGTGCTCAACCAGGCCTTGTAGGTGTAGTTGGTGGCGGGCGTCAGCTGCGACAGCTGAATGCGCGCCGTGAAATCACGCTGCGGCTCGAGCGGGGCGCGCTGGCGCCTGGGAGCGTCGCTCCCCTGTAGCTCCAGCTGCAGCCACCCGGCGCCCGAACCTCGCCCCCAGATCACGGCGCTGTGGTCATCCACCTCCCCGGTCATCACCCCCAGCTCCAGCTCGAGCCCGGTGGGCTCGGGCTTCTCGCCACAGCCTTGGCACGCAGGCAGGCAGGCGCACGCCAGCGCACAGATCAGCGCGCGGTGGATCGGGGTTCGCGGAGAGCGATGCATGCGAGCACCGAGGGTGTATCAGAAAGGCCGACCTCGAGCCGCCGCAGATTTGGTGTCACGGTGTCGACCAGCGCGGGTCATCAGCCACCAACCAATCGAGTACCTCCGCCACCTTCTGACCGACTCTCCCTTCGTACGTGTGCCCCGCCCCCGGCGCGTACTCGAAGCGAACCTCGATCCCGCCCCGGCGCAGCGACTGTCGGCTGCGTTCGTAGGCCTGGGAACAGTGCAGCAGCCCACACACCAAGCCAACCCGCTGGCCCCCCGCCGCCCGCCAGCGCTTCGCGCCGGAGAGGTTCCAGTCGTTTTGCTGGCCCTCGATGAGCAACGCCCGGGGAAACCGATCGGCGCGTGACATGAGCATCAAGGCTCCCATCGCGGCGCCCTGAGAGTACCCCGCGTACACCGCGGCCTCAGCGTCGGCGACGTGCTCGAAGCGGGCCGCGAAGGCGGCGACGTTCGCGTCGACGGCGCGCCCAAGCCACAGGTGATCCGGATAGTAGTGACGGCTCACGCTGAGCGGCTCGCTGCGATTGATCTTCGCCCCGCGCACGCACAGAACGAAGGCGCGATCGCCGACCACTTGCCGCCAACGTTCACAGTGTGTCTCCGGGCGCCCGCCAGCGCCATGGGTAGCCACGAGCAGAGGTCTGATTTTGTTTCCCCGAGGCACCCAAACGACCGAAGGTAGGTAATCGGGCACGTCCAAGCTGACGAAGCGACCTCGTTCGACCTCGCCGAGAGCAGCGTCGCGAGTCACCTCTACCTCAGCATCCGCGTCGGCTCTTCCGGGTTTGGGGGTGAGGTCATGCTGTGTGGAACGCTCGACGGCGGCTGCGCTCCGGTGTTTCGCTCGCGGCTTGGGCTCTGGATTCCCCGTGGCAATTCCCCCGCGGTGCGTGGAGCCGCAGCCCGCAGCCAGCGATCCAGCCAGGAGCAGCGCTCCGCAACTCAGGACGCCGAGCGCCGACGCCTGCCCTCTACCCGGTTTCCGCACGCCACCGCTCACAGCGAGGCATTCTGGGCGTCGCCCCGACGCCGCACAACCTCGCCGCGCTGCGGCATTGCTTTGGATCTAGCGCCGGCCACGCGTTCGGTCTAAGGCAGAAGGATGGGGAGCTTGAAGTATGGGGTGGCCCACCGCGCGTCGAAGCGCGGGCGTGGCCGAGTTGTTGGTCTGTTCACACCGACTGGGACGCGAACCGGGCTCGCCGGCCTGGCGCTCTGCGCCGCGACGATCCTGCCACTGCAGCTCACGGGGTGTGGTTCGGACGAGTCCTCGGGTGGCTCCGGCGCTAGCGGAGGTTCCGGCGGGACCGGAGGGAGCGGCGGCGCCGCGGGCAACAGCGGTACAGGCGGCGTTGGAGGCGTCACACCGGAGGTGGCCTGGCCTCACGTCTCTTGCGACGCGCTGGTGGAGGGATATTGCCGCTACCCGTTCCCGAGCAACGTCTACACGGTGGATGACAGCACCACCCCGACGGGTCGGCGGGTGAAGCTCGACGGGGAGTTCTTGCTCAAGTCCTTCCAGGGGCCCGTGCTGAAGGGGGCGCCGTGGGACAGGAGCGACGGTTTCTCGCCGGGGGTTGCCGCGCTAACTTATATCCCCGGGGTAACACTAGAAGGACTCCCGACGGTGGACACCATCGACGCTTCGCTGGGCGCGGATTCCCCCACCATCATCCTGGACGCCGAGACGGGGGAACGCGTCCCTCACTGGGCCGAGATCGATCTCTCCAACAAGACCGACGCCCACCGCACGCTGATGTTGCGCCCCGCGGTGCGGCTCAAGGACGCCACTCGCTACATCGTGGCGCTGCGCAACGTGAAGACGGACGCTGGCGCCGCGGAGCCGTCGCCCGGCTTCAAAGCGCTCCGCGACAACACGGCGTTCGACGGCGATGAATCCATCAACCAGCGCCGTGGGCTGTACGCCGACATTTTCCAGCGCCTGGAGGATGCGGGCATTGGCCGGGGCGATCTGCAGCTGGCGTGGGATTACACGACCGCCAGCCGCGAGAACAACACCAGCTGGATGCTCAAGATGCGGGACGAGTCCCTCGCCCAGGCGGGAGACAGCGGCCCTGAGTACACCATCACCAGCGTCGAACCGGACATCGACGCAGACATCGCGTTCCGCATCTTCGGGACGTTCAAGGTCCCGCTCTATGTGGACGATCCCGCGCCTGGTTCGCACCTGCTGTTCGGCAGCGATGGCCTACCCAAGGTGAACGAGACGACCCCGACCCACGACGTCGAGTTCGAAATCCTGATCCCGAAGAGCGCGATGACCGCCCCCGCCAAGCTGGTCGCCTACGGGCACGGACTGCTGGGCGAGAAGGAGCAGATCGAGTCGGGGCACTTCCGCACCTTCATGAACGAGTACAACTACGCGTTCTTCGCCGTGGACCTGAAAGGCATGGCGGCTGACGACGAAGACCACATCACCGAGGTCCTCGGCAGTGGTGAGCTCGACCGCATATCGACGATGTTCGACCGCATGCATCAGGGTGTGCTGAACAACTTGATGGCCATGCGCATGATGAAGAACGCGTTCTCGAAGGACGCGACCTACGGCCAGTACATCGACGCCAACTCCCGCTACTATCACGGCATCAGCCAGGGCGGGATTTTCGGCGGCGTGTACATGGGGCTGACTACGGATGTCGAGCGTGGCGTGCTCGGCGTGCCCGGCATGTCCTACAACCTGCTCTTGAATCGCTCGGTCGACTTCCAGCCGTTCTATGCGGTGATGCGTGTCTCCTTCCAGGACAGCCGTGACCAGCAGGTCGCGCTCTCCTTGCTGCAGATGCTCTGGGACCGTGTCGAACCAACGGGCTACGCGCCCTACATCCGGGAGAACACGCTGCCCGGGACGCCGGCTCACGAAGTGCTCCTGCGCGCGGCAGTGGGAGACCACCAGGTGAGCACCTTGGGCGCGGCGATCATGGCGCGCGCCATTGGTGCGCAGCGCATCGACACCGGGATCCGCGACGTTTGGGGGCTGCCTGCCACCACGGGAGCTACCACGGGCTCGAGCTTCTTCGAGTACGACTTTGGGCTGCCTGCCGAGCCGCACTGCAACCGCCCGATGAGCCTATGTGGCGATCCTCACGGAAAGCTGCGAAAGCTCGAGGAGGCGCGCCAGCAGCTGGACCTCTTCCTGCGCACCGGTGAGTCCAAGAACTTCTGCACCGGGGGCGAGTGCAAGTTCCCACAGCAATCCGAGTGCACTGGCGGCGAAGACCAAGTCGACCTGTGCGCCGAATAGCGCGTCGACAGCGCAAAAACGCAGAGTAGGGCGAACTCCCTTGCCAACCGCCCGAGTTCGGTAAACAAACTAGGTTGCCCGGGATTGTCCGGGCAACCGAAGTCCATGGATTCCGAAGCAAAAGCACGCGCGCGCGTTGGATCGGTGATCGATGGCCGCTACCAGCTGACCCGCCTGCTTGGCTCGGGCGCCTCGGGAGCCGTCTACGACGCGACCCATCGCTACACCGATCGGCGCGTCGCACTGAAGCTGCTGCACGCGGAGCTGAACGACTCCCGAGAGCACGTAGGGCGCTTCCTGCGCGAAGTGCGCGCGATGGCCGCGCTCACGCACCCGGGAGTCGCCGCGATCCTGGACGCTGGGCGCACCGAGGAAGACGTCCCCTACCTGGTGACCGAGTTCCTCGACGGCTCGGACATGGCGGAGCTGATGGATGACGGCCCTCTGGCTCAGGCCGAGGTCGTGGACATCGGGGTTCAGCTGCTGGACGCCTTGGCCTCGGCGCACGCGCTCAACATCGTCCACCGCGACGTGAAACCCGACAACGTATTTTTGGTTCCGCGTGGCACTCAGACGCCTCAAGTCAAGCTCTTGGACTTTGGCGTTGCCAAGCGCCTGAACGCCAACTCCAGCGTGCACCTCACCGCGGCGGGTACCACCGTCGGCACGCCGCACTACATGAGCCCCGAGCAAGCGCGGGGAGACGCCGTGGATCACCGCTCCGACCTCTGGTCGGTGGGTGCGCTGCTGTTTCATGCACTGAGCGGCGAGCCCCCATATGACGATCCGCGCACCCATCGCCTGCTGGTGCGCATCGCCACGGAAGCACCTCCCTCCCTCGGCGCGCTGTGCCCCAACGTACCCGTCGAGCTGGTGCAGATCGTCGACAAGGCACTCGAGACCGACGTCGAGCAGCGCTGGCAGTCAGCAGGAGAGATGGCCAACGCTTTGGCGCTGTGCGGCTACACCAGCTTCCACTGACGCGAGCGCTGGCACCATCACCTCATCAATCATGGCGCGAGCATCTGCGGTCGCCTGGACGGCAGCCTCGGCGAGCAACGCGCGCAGAGCTGGCAGGAGCCGAGGCCGCTCGGAGACCAACCAGCGCAAGACCCGCCACCCGAAGAGCGCATGCTGGGTTTCTTCTTCCGCCAGTGCCAGCATTTCCGCACGAAACTGACCGGGCAGTGACTTCGCGCGCTCCACCGCCTCTAGCGCTGCCATTCCCTCCCCCAGCGCTGCGTCCAGCAGCAGCTCTCTGGCGAGCCTTGCGATCCGCGCCTCCTGGGTCTCGGCGACCAGCTCCCTCGGCACGGGGAGCTTGCCTAGCGCGCACTCCTGCCCGCTCAGACCTGCCAAGGACAGAGCCAGCGCCGCGTGCCGTAGCTCCTCGCGTGCGGCGCGCTGGGCCTCCCTCACCAGTCGTGAAGGGGCCCCGAGGCTCAGGAGGTCAAGCCCGAGGCGTACGAAGCTCGCACAGGACGCATGCTCGTGACGTGCGCTCGCCTGCCAGTCGATGCGAGCGCCTGGGGCATTCCGGGTGGCAATTCCCTCGCCGCAGTCAACCGATTCCAGCTCCGGCAACAGCACGGTGCCTTGCCAGCGCAGAGGGCGCCCTTCGTACACCATGGGGTAGTCGCGGCGGTAACAGCAGGCTTCCAGAGCCCCCTCGGCGCGAGCGCGCGCGGTGAGGGTCTGGTCGAGGCGCAGATCTTCCTCGAGGCCCAGCTGGGGCGGCCGAGGCGTGCGCAGCGCTGGGTACACCTTGGCCGACATGCGCATCAGCCGTTGGGGGCAGCCGTCGTAGGGCGGCCGGGAGAAGCCTGGTGGCACCTCCCGCGAGGACGTGCAGCCCGTCCCCGCCTCAGTCGGCTGCCAGTCGGCAACGTAAGCGTGGGCGCGTTGAGGGAGTTGCGCCGCTCCCGACTTGGGATTGCCCTCGGGTTCTGCCGGCCGGTCGACGCGGATGGTGGTCTGAGCCTCGGCTCCGTCGCCCTGATGTGACTGACAAGCGGCGGCGCTCAACGTGAGCAACACGCGAGCGAGCAGCTGCGACCTGTCCATGCCATGAGTATGCACCATCTCCCCGTGCCCGCCGCGCCGAGATCCATGCCGGTCCCGCCCGAATTCTTGACACCCGAGCCAGCTTCTCGCAGCTTGACCTGGGGAGAGGCATGTCGGGACGCGAGCAGAGCTACTGGCTCCTAAGCAACGACCGCGAAATCGCGCTGGGCACGCACCCGACCATCGTCGGTCGCGACATCAGCTGCGACTTCGTCGTTGAGGGCGATCCGTTGGTGTCGCGTCGCCACGCATGCTTCTCGATCTCCGGGGGAGTTCCCCGGGTCGAGGACCTCGGCAGTCGCAACGGGGTCTACGTGAACGGGGAGCGCATTGAAGCTCTGCGGAAACTCCAGGGCCGAGAGACCGTACAGGTCGGCGGCATTCAGTTGAGAATCGAAGTGAGGAAAGTCGTGTGGCCAGCGGAAACCACTCGGCAATCTCCGACGCGCAAGGCATCGGCCACCGCGGAAACGCTCTCCCGCGACGACGAGACCGGACGCGCCAACGTCTTTACCTTGCTCGCAGGCGTGGCTGAGAAGGCGCTGAAGTTGGGTAATTCGGCGGAAGCAGTTCGCGTCCTGCGACCGCCCCTCGACATGGTGTTGGAGGAAGCCCAACGGCGTAAGCAGCTCGATGGCGATACTCGCGACATGGCCCTGCAATTCGCGTGTCGGCTCGCGGACGCCACCACGCGAGGCGAGTGGCTAGATTACGTTTTCAAGCTGCAAAACGCCTTGGGCCAACCGCCCCCTGCGAACGTCGTCGATGAACTCTATCGGTTGGCACGCCGTGTCCGCATGAACGATCTCGAAACCCTGCGGCAACTCGTCGCAACCCTCGAAGCGCGGCGTGCGCGCTTTGGCGCGAGTGAAAAGTTCTTGGTGTCCCGCATGGAGGGGCTGATTCGGATCCTCCAGGGCTGACGCTGCTGGTTGAACCACGCCTCGGAAGATGCGATACCCGGACGCCATGAGCAGGGGAGCCGAACCGACACCGCCACGCATCAGCGTGCAGGGCCTGCGCCGCTCAGGCACTCGCGAGCTGCGGCGTGACTCGAGCGGGTTCGAGGGGGAGCTCCTGGAGCCTCGAGACACCGTACCCGACGGGCTCGAGCCATTCGAAGCCGCCGACGAGTGGGGTGAGCGCGCCGGTGACACGATCCCCGCGCCGACGTCCACGAGCCCCGAAGCTCAGCAGGTGAGCGTGCCGAAGGCCCCGGCGCTGCCGAACTTCAGCGATCTGAATCAAGAACTCGCAGCGACGGCGACGGGGCAGCGCGTGCTGGGCAACGTGCTCCCGTCGCAACCTCGCGGAAAAGGCTGAGCGCGTAGCGGGCAAGCGCCGCGGGCCACTTCCCCAGGGAAGTGGCCCGTTTTGCGTTCGGGCTACGAACCTACTCGACCAGCGCGCAGGAGTCGGGCCAGCCGCTGGTGTCCAGGGTGGAAGGCTGCCCAACCTCATGAGCCTTCAAGAACTCGAGCACCAGCGCGGTCGTCACCTGGGGATGCGGCTGATGCCCGTTGGTGTGGGCGCAGTCCAGCACCTCCCGGCCGTTGCCACGCAAGAAGGGCCGCGCGAACTCCGCAGACTTCTCGAAGTTGATGATCTCGGTGCCCCCACTCCCAAAGACGTCGTTGGGACCACCGTGACTGAGCAGCACCGCGCCACCATCAGCGGAGTTCAGATCATTCCACTTGAGCGTGACGGGGAGCCCGAGCAGGTTCACTCCATCGACTTCGTCCTGGTCGTTGAACCAAGCGCCGCTGAAGGCGACGATGGCAGGCACGTACTGGGGATAGCGGCTGTGCATCATGTTCGCCGCCACCGCTCCAGCGCTGAAGCCCACCTGGTAGATGCGGCCGAGGTTCACGTCGAGGTCCTGATCGAGGCAGCCCACGACCTCTTCGAAGAGCGCTGCCTCGACGTTCGCGTCGCCGGGAGCGCTCTCGAATAGATCCCAATCCAGCCCCCGCGGAGCAGCCAGAGGCGTGAGCCCGATGTCATCCGGCGTGATCACCACGATGGGGAAATCGGGGTCGGCGTCTGGATTCGGCGCGAAGAACTTCTGCATGTTCTCGGCCGAGTCGCCGTAGCCGTGCCAGTTGAACACCACGGACACCGGAACCGTTGGATTGCTAGGCAGTGCCGCATGGAAACGGCGCGCCTCTCCCCCGACCATGAAGCCTTCGTTCCAGCCGTCAGAGATGCTGCCGGCGCTGCAGCTGAACGCCGTCTGGCCTCCACTGCCTCCGCCGCCCCCGCCGGCGCCACCGACCGCACCACCCGTGCCGCCCTGTGCGCCGCCACCCGTACCTCCGTTCGCAGCCCCTCCCGAGCCACCGTTGGCCGTACTGCCGCCGCTGCCGGAGCCACCGCCATCGTCCGAACCGCAGCCAACCAGCGCGCCGCTAACCACCACCAAGCCAATCAGGAATGCTCGCATGTCGGATGGCTTAGTCGCAGGCGCGCGCGTGACCAAGGCAACAATCGCATACTCGTGGAATCAGCCTCCACGAAGGCGCGAGTAATCAAGCGTCGCGCCGGGCGTGATGAAGTCGCCCTGCCGTCGCCTGCCAGGCTTTCCAAAGCCAGCATAGTTATCCGAGGAGGTTGCCTCTGTGAGAGCCGTGGCTCGCGCCCTATAACTCAGAGGTGAACTTCTTTGGCCACCTGGCTGTCGCCACCTGGTACTCGGCGGACGCCGGCCACCACTTGGGTGCAATGCTACCCGACCTGGCCACGATGCTGGGCGCACCCGCACCGAAGGCCACCCGAGGGAGTGTCGCCCAGGGGATCGAGCTGCATCATCGCACGGACGCGGTGTTTCACGCGTGTGGTCACTTCCGCGCGCTAAACTCCGACGCGTTCAATCAGCTAGAGGCGCTCGGGCTTCCGCGCGGAGCAGCGCGAGCCGTGGCGCACATCGGAACCGAGATCTTGCTCGACGGGGTGCTCGCTGAGCACGCCGCCATGCGTCAGGCGTTCCACACAGCACTCGACTACGGAGCGAACCATGAAGGAGCGCTGGACCTGGAGTGGCGCGTTCCCCCAAGTGCCGGGCGGCTTGCGCAGCTGTGTCGCGTGATTGCCGAACGCGACATCCAGCGAGATAGTCAGCTTCCCGAACGAGTAGCGTATCGCCTGGATCGTATCCTTGGCCACCGTCCGCGCCTCCGAATCCCTCCTGAGCAACTCGACCTGGTCGCTGAGTGGGCGAGGTCGGCGGACGCGATGGTGCGACAGCGGGCGGATGGATTGCTCACCGAAGTCGCCCTCGGGTTGGGGGATTCGCGGAGCCTCGGGCCGGACCCCTGAGCTAACGCGGCGCAACATAATGCAACGCGAGGGACCCAAAGTGCACCATTGAGCGCAACCCGGGCTCCCACTACGGTGAGCGCGATGGCCACCAACACCTACTGGGACTACCTGAAGCTCGACCGACTGCTTGCGTTGCAGGGGGGCATCGAAGGCGACGAGACCGCGCTGATGCCCGACGAGCAGCACTTCATCATCGTGCACCAGGCGTTCGAGCTATGGTTCAAGCTGAGCCTGAGAGAGCTGCGGTTGGCGCGCGACCACCTCGCGGAACCGCGTGTCCCCGAGGAAAAGATCCCCTACGTGGTCCATCACCTGCGGCGGGTGACGACAATCCTCGAATTGGCCGTGGACCAGTTCAAGGTGATGGAGACACTCACACCCCAAGACTTCCTCGCCTTCCGCGACAAGCTGATCCCAGCGAGCGGCTTTCAGTCCTTTCAGATGCGTGAACTCGAGATCCTCCTCGGCCTCGAGGACGCCGCGCGCCTCGACTACGGCGGCACCGATCCCCTCGAACACCTCAAGAGCCTCGCGGTCGACTCCCCCGGCGGGAAGCTCGCGTGGCAGCGCATCACCGATGCGCGCCAGGAGACCTCCCTCAAGGCCGCGCTCGAGGAGTGGCTCTACCGCACGCCGGTCCAAGGCTCGAGCCCCGAGGACGCGAACGACGCTCAGGCGGTGGATAATTTCCTCGAGGATTATTTCCGAAAGATGCAGCAGCTCAACGCGAGCAAGAAGGAGCGCATGCTGGAGGCGCTGGGCAAGATCACGGACGGGATCGAGCGCCAGTTCGCCGACGGGGAGGCCTATGCACGGCGCTTTCTGCTCGCAGAGGACGTGCCGGAGCCCGAGCGCAGTCGCGCCAAGCGGGTGCGCGCTGGCGTGCTCTTCGTGGAATCCTATCGTGAGCTGCCGCTGCTCGCGTGGCCACGCTTGCTGCTGGATACGGTGGTAGAAGCGGAGGAGCAGCTCGTCATCTGGCGCTCACGTCACGCCCGCATGGTGGAGCGCATCATCGGTAGACGCATCGGCACGGGCGGTTCGAGCGGGGTCGACTACCTGGATCGAACCGCGCGCTATCGTATCTTCACCGACCTGTGGGCAGTTCGCACCATCCTGCTCCCCCGGGACTCGCTGCCCGAGCTTCGCCAGCCGGAAGCGTACGGGTTCGCCCGCTGAGCCGACCGCTCGAGCGACCACATATTTCCCCACGGCAGCATCGTGGGATGGAAACGCCGCCACCAGGTCTGGGGGTGAGGTGCGCTGTCTTGGACAGCTGGGCGCGCCCACTCCGCAGCGTTCCGCGCTGACTTGCCGTCGCGCGCGAAGCTGCTCCAGCCTTTTTCGCGCCTCCAACCGGAGTACGAATTCAATTATTTCATATATTTAGCAATCAACCGACCGACTGCATGCGTATTCTGATACACACTGCTTGATCTCGTGGTTGAACCAGTCATACTGGTTCAACCAATCGCGATGGCCCCACTTATTGGAGCTGTCTCGTCGCCGTGGATCATGAGCGCTCAGACCGCCAGCACCTGCCCCGTCCCCACCGCCCCCGCGCTGAAAGCAACGGGTTTGCGCACAGGCGTGAGGGCAGGCGTGTCCAGCAACGAGTCGGTAGGGCTGAACCGCGGGTCATTCCTCGCCGTTTTGCCTAGAGTCACTCCCATGGAAGAGCAGACTCAGGGCTCGAATATCGCGGACTCTATCTTTCGGGAGCTACGTCGCCAGATCCTGGTAGGCGAGCTCGCCGCCGGTGAACGCCTGCCGGGTGAGCGGGACCTCGCGACCACCTATGGCACGAACCGCAACACGCTACGGGAGGCCGTTCGCAAGCTAGAGCAAGCGCGCTTGGTCACGGTCCGCCACGGCCAGGGCGTAACCATCAGTGACTACAAGAAGACCGGCACGATGGAGCTGCTCTCCCCCATGCTCGAGGCGGGCGGCTCCTTGTATGAAGTCGTGCATATCCTTGAGGATATTCTCCCCGCTCGCGAACAGGTGCTCGAGTTCGCCACTCGCCTGGCGGTGCGCCGCGCTGACAGCAGCGACATCGATCGTTTGACCGGCATCACCGATTTGCTGATCACGGCGTTCGAGACCAAGGACGGCGCCCTGGTCGGCAAGGGCTTCCACCGCTGGTTGGAGGCGCTGATCGACGCGGGGCACTCAACCGCCATCCGCTGGATCGCCAATCCATTCCTCGAGGCCTATCGGGACATCTTGGGCCGCTACCCAGCCCTGTGGGTCTTGGAATCCAGCTTTCCGGATTACCTCCGGGAAACGTTGAGCGCTCTGGCCGACGGCGACGAGGAGCTCGCGATCGCCGCGAGCCGCAAGTACTACCAGCGCGTCGACCGCGAGTTCGTCGTGCTGCTCAAGACCATAATCAAGCCGAACCTGACGGCGCCACACCCACCGGACGAGGACTCATGACCGCAACGCCGAGCAAGCATCAGTCTCTGCCTGAACCCAAACGCAAGCTGCCCATGGCGTCACAGTCGCCAACGCTTGCTCGGCACCCTCAAGACGGTTGGACCTACGCAGATCCATACCCGATGAGCGATCGCTACGTGCGCATGCTCCACGCGATCATCACCATCCTCTGCCCTCCGCCTCCGGCCCCGCTCACCGAGGACATGGTCACGCGCATCGAGCGGCACGTGCGCGGCTTCATGATGTACATGCACCCGCTTGCCGGGCGTGGACTGTGGCTCTCGTTCATCTTGCTCGACTGGGCGCCGCGCTTCTTGTTCATGAGCACCAAGCGGATCAGCCAGATGGAGCGCTCCCAAGCCGACCAGGTCGTCGCGCGGTTCGCCAGTTCCCGCTGGATGCCGATCCGCCTGTTGGTGGTCGGGATCCGCGGCTCCGTGCTGAGCGCCTACTTCGACACGGACGAGGTGCATCAGCGCCTCCGCTACAAGCCCATCGCGTTCATGAAGGAGCGCATCGAAATGCGCCATGACCTGATGAGCGAGAGCGCGCTGGCCGCGCAATGACCCACGACGCCTAGTGATCTGGAGACTCCGATGACCGTTCTCGCCCACGAAGACTACGCCAAAGACCAGTCGTTCGAAGCCGACATCGTGGTGGTTGGTACCGGCGCTGGAGGTGCCGCAGCCGGCGCCGCTCTGGCAGAAGCCGGTCACTACGTGATGTTCGTCGAGGAGGGCAGCTACCACCCGACGTCGTCGTTCAATCCCTACACGACCCAGAGCGTGCCTCGCCTTTACCGAGACGCGAGCGCGACGATGATCGTCGGCCGCACCCCGATCCCCTACGTCGAAGGACGCTGTGTTGGAGGCAGCACCGTGATCAACGGTGGTATGGCGTACCGCCCACCGGAGCGTGTGCTCGCAGAGTGGGAGCGCATCACCCGCTCCTCGGAGATGGGCGTGGCGGGCCTCGACAGTGTGTTCCAAGAGGTCGAGCAGACCATCAGCGCCAACTACCAGTCGGAGGTCTCCGTCGGTGAAGACAGCCGCATCATGGAAGCCGGCGCCAAGAAGATGGGTTGGCACTACACCACCAACCGCAGAAATCAGAGTGCATGCGTGGGCGCGAACAACTGCGCCCTCGGCTGCCCCACAGGGGCCAAACAGTCAACGCTGGTGAGTTACCTGCCCCGCGCCTTTGCCAGGGGAGCAGACTGCTTGACCGAGGTGCGCGTCGAGCAGCTCTGGATCGAAGGCGGGCGCTGCGTCGGCATCATCGGCAAGTCCATCAACCCACAGACGCGCAAGGCGGACCGCAAAGTGCGTGTCCGGGCCAAGGCGGTGATCGTGTCTTGTGGCGCCGTGCAGACGCCTCTCTTGCTTCAGAAGCACAAGCTCGGGCGCCAGAGCGGTCAGCTCGGAAAGAACTTCTTGTGCCACCCCAACGCGAAGGTGCTCGCCGTCTATCCGCAGAAGGTGGATGGCTACAAGGGCGTGAGCCAGAACACCCAGATCCGGGAGTTTCACGAAGACGGACTGCTGTTCGCCGAGAACTTCGTTGCCCCGGGGATACTCGCCGCTTACCTGCCATTCCACGGTTCGCGGGCCTGGGAGCTGATGAGCCGCTACGAGAACATGGTGATCAGCGGCGTGCTGGTCGAGGACTCCACCTCCGGCAGCGTCAACCGTACGATGCTCGGAATGCCGCTGGTGCGCTACGACCTCACGAAGCTCGATCACCAGCGCTTCAAGCGAGGAGTGAAGTTGCTCGCCTCGATGCACTTCGAGCTGGGAGCGGAGATGGTGGTGCTGCCGTTCACCAACCAGCACATCGCATACACGCGGGACGATCTGGACAAGATCGACGAGTTGCAAACCGACGTGAACACCCTCGAGTTGTTCACCGTGCACTTGATGGGCACGGCGCGCATGGGCTCTGACCCGGCGACCTCCGTGGTCAACCTCAACGGCGAAGTGTGGGACCTACCGGGCTGCTACGTCGCTGACGCAAGCTTGTTCCCCACGGCAATTGGGGTGAACCCTCAGGTCACGATCATGGCACTGGCCACGCGCATCGGGCGCCGACTCGAGCTCAGCGCCCGAGCGGCCTGAGCCAGGGCTCAGCGCAGCTGGACCTGAGCCAGCTCGGGGCGCGGCCGGAGCGGACGCGTGAGAGCCGTCCAACCCTGCGGACCAAAGTCAGGGCACGCGACCTTAGACCGCAGAGTTGGAAGGCTTTCATCCGCCCGATCGATAGTGACTCAGGCTTGAGTCACTATCTCCGATGGGCCCCCCGATGGCAAGGAAAATGTCTCTGGTGCACTTCGGCGAACCTCCCTGGCCAGCCCTGCTAAAGAACCGGGCGTGAGAATTCTCGTGGTCGGGATGG
Source organism: Polyangia bacterium (assembly GCA_030433055.1). Classification (GTDB taxonomy): domain Bacteria; phylum Myxococcota_A; class Polyangia; order Polyangiales; family Polyangiaceae; genus JAHBVY01. The sequence goes on along the minus strand of JAUILJ010000040.1, from coordinate 1,452 downwards.
GGTACTGCGGCGGTGAGCTGGCTCGGCAAGCGCTTTCCGGCGGGCACGAGGTGTGGGGCGTCAGGCGAGGTCCCGAGTTTCCGCAGGGTGTACGTGGCGTTCGGCTGGACCTGACCAGCCCCGAGGCGGACCTCTCCCCCCTACCCGAATCGGCGGACGCCATTGTCTACGCCGTGGGCGCTGGCGCACATGATGAAGCAAGCTACGAGCGCGCCTACGTCGCCGGCCTCAGGCGTACGTTGGAGCACTACGAGCGCTCGCTCTCGGAGCGCCGCACCCGCCTCCTCTTCACGTCGTCGACGGCGGTGTTCGGCGCCAGCGAGGGCTGGCTCGACGAAGAGAGCCCGGCAGATGCGGATACCTTCAGCGCTCGGATCCTGCGCCGCGCGGAAGAGCTGACGGAGCAGGTAGGCGGCACCGTCCTCAGGCTCGGGGGGATCTACGGTCCTGGCCGGGCCTCGATGGTGGGACGCATCCAGCGGGGCGAGTTGAGCAGCGACAGCGCGCCGGATCGCTACACCAATCGGATCCACCGCGATGACGTCGCGGGGGCTCTGTTGCACCTGTGCGCGCTACCAGCACCCGCTCCGCTGTATCTCGGAGTGGACGAAGACCCTGCACGACTGGTGGAGGTGGTGCGTTGGCTCGAAGGCCGACTGACGAGCGACGGACGCCTGCCCGCCGCGGCGGGAACAGCGCCCAGACTGCCAGCCAAGCGGGCGCGCCAAGTTGCTAGCAAGCGCTGCAGCAGCGCGCTGCTACGCGCCCACGGCTACTGCTTTCGGTTCCCCACGTTCCGCGAAGGCTATGCGGAGCTGCTGCGCGCCAGCGTGTGAGCGACGGCCCAGCTGGGCTGAGCAGCTGAGCAGGGCTATTCAACTGCGCACTGTTTTTTCGTTCACATCAGCGGGGACGAATGCTAAGTGCATTGAGATCCCAGGCTCGTACGCGGGCCTGTGGGTAACTCACGGAGTGACCGGTTTCTAGGTGGTTCGCGATGGCGAGCGACCCGGCACGGCGTTCCTACAACTCAATCAAGAAGCAATTCAGCGCGTCCCAGGGGGCACTCACAGGTGTTCAGCCTTCGGGATCGCTGGCATCACTCGCGGCGGCCGAACCGCTGGCGGAAACCGATGGCGCGACAAGCACCCAAGGCAACCCGGAAGCAGGCGACCGCCACTGTGAGCGGCAAGGCCCGCGGTTCCAAACCAGCAATCCGCACGGCAAAGGCGGCGAAGGCTAAGGCGGCAAAACCCAAGCCCAAGCCCGTGAAGGCAAAGGCAAAGGCGAAGCCGGCGAAACCCAAGCCCAAGCCTGTGAAGGCGAAGGCGAAGCCGGCGAAACCCAAGCCCAAGGCACTCAAGCCCAAGCCCGTGAAGGCAAAGGCTAAGGCGGCAAGCCCCAAGCCCAAAGCGCCCAAGCCCAAGGCGAAAGCCGCAAAGCCCAAGCCCA
>JAUILJ010000920.1 GCA_030433055.1 Polyangia bacterium | reverse complement strand
TCGCCGGAGCTACACTCCCGGCGTGGAAACGGAGGTTCGTGTGCTGCTCGTCGAGGACTCCCCCGATGACGCGGATCTCGTGCGTTTCGCGCTCGAAGGCGATGGTCTGAAGTTCCGCTCGCATCGCGTTGACACCCGGAGCGCGTTCGAGGCCGCGCTTCGGGACCATCAGTGGGACATCGTCATCTCCGACTTCTACCTCCCAGGATTCGATGCTCTCGTCGTTCTCGAGGAGCTCGAGCGGCGTTCGAGCGAAGTACCTCTAGTGGTGGTGTCCGGTCGAGTCGGTGAAGAGAACGCGATCGCCGCGTTGAAGCGAGGCGCGAGCGATTTCGTGGCCAAGGACCAGCTCATGCTTCTGCCGGCCACCATCGTCCGCTCGCTTCGGGAGTGCAGGTTGGCGCGACAGCACGCCGCGGCCGAAGCGGCACGTAACATCACTGACGCCAAGTTCCGTACAATCGTGGAGACCGCGACCGAAGGGGTCTGGGCCCTGGATGCTCGCGGGAAGACGACCTACGGCAACGCCAGGTTGGCGGAGATGTTTGGGCGCTCGCCAGCGGAGCTCATCGGGATGTCGGTGGATGAGCTGGTCCAGGTAGTAGGGACAACCGCACCTGGCTCGACCCTGCTCACTGGTGGCTGTGGGCGCCGCGAGTGCGAGCTCAGGCGCCCGGACGGCGAGCGCGCCTGGGCGCTCGTCTCATGTTCGTCTCTGCCCAGCTTCGAGGGGGCACCGAGCGGCTATCTGGTGATGGTGACGGAAACGACCGAACAGCGTGCGCTTCAGGCGCAGCTGCTGATGGCTGATCGTATGGCAGCGGTCGGCTTGTTGGCTGCTGGCGTGGCCCACGAGATCAACAATCGGCTGGCCGTGACCCTCGCTAACCTGGATCTGATCTCGCGCGATGCGGACCTGCTCAATCAAGAGTCTCCATCGGAGATCGCGATGGCGGTTCTGGAGGAAGCGGAAGACGCGCGCAATGCAGCGCGCCGTGTGGCCGCCATCGTGAAAGATCTCCGTCTGTTCTCGAGGGCGGAGAATGACGAAGTCGGTCCTGTAGATGTGCACTCCGTCGTTGAGTCATGCGCCAGGATGGCAACCCATCAGTTTCGTCACCGAGCGTCGCTCATCATGAACCTCGATCCCGTGCCCCCGGTCGAAGCAAACGAAGCTCGCCTCAGTCAGGTGGTGTTGAATCTGCTGGTGAACGCCGCCCAAGCCATTCCAGAGGGCAATGTCAGTGCGCACGAGATCCGAGTATCTGTGCGGTCGTCACCCGACGGGCGGGTCGCCATCGCCGTCGAGGATACGGGCACAGGCATTCCGCCCGAGGAGTTGGATCGCTTGTTCACTCCGTTCTTCACGACCAAGCCCGTTGGTGTCGGAACCGGGTTGGGTCTCGCGATCAGCGGTCGGATCGTTCACGAGTGGGACGGCGAGATCAAGGTACGAAGCCGCGTTGGGGAAGGGTCGACGTTTACCGTCTTGCTTCGGGTGAGCTCCGCAAGCGTCCCAATAGCTCAAGCAATCCCTTCGGCGGCGCCCGATTCTCCGCGGCGCGCGCGAATCCTGGTGGTGGACGACGAGGCACCCATCAGGACGACGATCTATCGCGCGCTGTCCGACAGGCACGACATAACCCTGGCCGCCGGTCCGCGTCAGGCGCTGGCCGAACTTGCCGCTGGAGAGTTCGACCAGATCCTGTGCGACATCATGATGCCAGAGATGACCGGTCCCGAGCTGTTTCAGCAGGTGCGTGCAGAACGCCCAGACGTCGCGTCGCGTTTCGTCTTCCTGAGCGGTGGGGTTCTGAACGCACGCCTTCACGAGTTCCTGGAACGGACCGCCGGGGAACGCGTTATCGAGAAGCCCTTCAGTATCCACACCCTCATGAAGGTCGTCGAACGCTACCTCCGAGAGTAGCGCCTTGAAGAGCAGTAGGTGTCGGCATCTCAATAGACGCGCGAAGGCGCAAAACTCGCTCGCCCACACCCCCTGGGTGAGCGAGTTCTGTGGCGAACTACGGAGACAGGACACTAGTTCCCATCTGAACCGGACTTGCGCGAGCCAGCGGTCTGGAACTCGTCGAGTCTTAGGCGGGTGGCCAGGCGGGACGGGCTCAAGCTTTGACGGCGAAGTCCGCTCGGTGCGACGTGGATTAGCCGTTTGGAGTCCTCAATGATTACCGTGAGGAAGTGACGACACGGGTGTCAGTGTTGCCCGGCGTGACAGAAGCGGTGCACACCGGCGCGCTTTGTACGCTGCGTCAGCATGTTGCTGCGGCGTTCAGTATGCGCTTGAACGAGAGAGTCAGCCGCGTAACAAACAGGTGTGGCCCGCAGCTCTCATCCTCCACGTTCTTCTCAGGTACTGTTGGTTGATGACGAGCCGATGCTGCTGCGCGCCCTGAGTCGACACCTTCAGCATGCTGGTTATGGGGTCACCACCTGCATCGACGGGGCGAGCGCAGTGGAGGCCTTGGAGGACTCCGATTTCGACGTCGTGATCAGCGATGTGGCAATGCCGGAGATGTCGGGAATCGAGCTGCTGCGGGCGATTCGTCGCCGGCACCAGACGTTGCCTGTCGTGCTGATGAGTGGCGCGCCGGACGTGCAGTCCGCGGTCCTGGCGCTGGAGCACGGAGCGCTGCGATACCTGTTGAAGCCCATCACCTCGCAGGAGCTGCTCGACGTGGTCGCGCGCGCGGTGCGGCTGCGCGCGCTGGAGCTGATACAGCGGGAGACTCTGGCGGTGCTTGGTACGGGCAAGGGTTGCCCCGGGGAACTGGCAGCTCTCGAGGCGGAGTTTGCCCACGCCGTGAGCTCATTGTGGATGGCGTTTCAGCCGCTGCTCTGCGCGCGGGATCGCAGTGTGTTCGGCTACGAGGCGTTGTTGCGCACCCATGGGAGCAGCCTCTACGAGCCGACGGCGGTGCTGGATGCGGCGGAGCGCCTGGACGCGGTGTGGTCGCTGGGCCGCACCATCCGTGCCCACGTAGCTCGTCAGCTCAGGGGCTCGGGCCCCGACGCAGTGATGTTCGTCAATCTTCACCCTTGGGACTTGATGGACCCGGATCTATTCGACGACGAAGCGCCCCTAACAGAGTTCGCGGAACGGGTCGTGCTGGAGATCACCGAGCGTGCGGCGCTGGACCGAGTGAGGGACACTCAGGGACGCGTGAGCCAGCTTCGAGGGCTTGGCTACCGCATCGCCGTCGACGACCTTGGAGCCGGCTACGCGGGGCTCGCCAGCTTCGCCCAGCTGGAGCCCGATATCGTCAAGCTGGACATCTCACTGGTTCGTGGGATCCACGAGAGCCTGGTCAAGCGGCGCCTGGTTTCGTCGATGGTGACCC
>JAUILJ010000919.1 GCA_030433055.1 Polyangia bacterium | reverse complement strand
GTCACTTCGAGAATTCCTTCGCTGCCCGATTACCCTTTTCCCAGGCCTCCTCGACAAGCGCCGGCTCTGCCAGGAAAAACTCACCACCAAGCGACCGTCCACGGCGGTCACGCGGGCCCTGCGCCTCGAAGGCCGCGGCGAAGCCCGAGTCGCCCCGGATGGGTCCCGGCAACGGGGCCTCGTCCACGAACAGCAGGTAGTCCACGATCTCGACCGCGGCGGCCTCGGCGAGCGCGGCCACGCGGTCAGGACCGGGCGGGGTCAGCCCGGGAAGCGACAGCACCGCGTGCTCCGCGGCCTCGTACAGATGTCGCGCGGCCGTTCGTGCACGGTTCGATCTCATGCCGGGCGCTCAGCCCACAGAAGATGGCGATGACGCCCGAGATGACGGGGAAGCAGCCGACGTAGCCCAGCAGGGCCAGCACGAGCGAGGTGGTGGCGAGGCCGTTGCTCTTTGTTGAGGTCGAGGGCGCTTCCTGGCTCACCCGACCCACTATAGCGCGCTCGTCGCCCGCACCAGTCGAAGCTCGCCCGCTCGCTCAGAAACCCACGACAACCGACACTCCGATCGTCATCCAGGGGTCCACATCAGGTCCGTTCTCACCGCGAATCGCAGGCAGCGCACCGCTTACATCCAGCGCCGCCCGTGCGTCTGTGCCGTCGACCGGCAGCAGATATTGAAGGCTCCCGCGCAGCAGCCCAACTCCAATCGTCTCGCCATCGATGCTGCCATCGGCCTGAGCGAGGTCCACCCGTGCCAGTCCGGCGCCTGCGCCGATGATGGGGTGCAAGCGCTTGTCGTGACCGAAGTCGAGCCACAGTTCTCCCGCATACTGGGCGAGCCCTCGTTCGGCCCCCGTCTTCACCCACTGGCCGCTGAAGCGCACGCCAGCGGCGTCGCTGCCAACGTCGATGGTCAAGCCGAGTCCCCCATCGGCCCCGGGTTCACTCAGTCTGAGGACGGGACCGACGCCAAAGCGCACGGTGGAGGTGGGATGGTAGAAGGGCTCTTCGAACCTCGGTGCTGGCTCGACGTAGTCACCGCCACCCACCGCGACCACTGGTTGTCCTCCCGGCGGATCCGCGAATTGCGCGTGGGCGACGCTGCTGAGACCGAGCACACTCAGGCCGATCACCGCCGCGCTCAGTCGGCGGCTCCCGCGGGCCCGAAGTCCAGAGCAACGGGCGCGGCGCGCGAGATGGGGTTGAGCTGAGAGTGAGGCGCGATCCGACATCGATACCATGGTGCATCTCCTCGACCCGCCAACGGGTCGCAACAAGCCAGTTTCTGACTGGGAATGCTCCAAGAACGCGCCAGCGGGAGGTTGCTTACGCTATGTTCCGCCCAATGTGTCGTCAGCCGCGTTCCCCGATCGTGCGGGCACCCAGCCACCCCGGGTCGCGGTGTGTCGGTGGCCGCTCGGCCAGCGCGACGTTCCCACGTCGCGCCCCGCGTTGGCTGACGGCGCTGCTGGCGCTCGCAGTGTCCTTCCAGAGTTCGCTCGCTTGGGCCGCCGCGCCAGCTTCCGGGGGCGAGGCTCCCAAGGCGGCAGACGGCGCCAATCCCGGCGCTGCGCGAGCGAAGGAACCTGCGGAGGTCGCCCAGGAGCATTTCCAGGCCGCGCTCGAGGCGTATCGTGAAGGCAAATACGAGCGAGCGGTGGAGGAGCTGGAGGAAGCCCTGCGCCTGGATCCCAGCGGAAAGGACCTGGTCTACAACCTGGGCCTCGTCCACGAGAAGCTCGGCAACCTGGACAAGGCTTTGTTCTACTTCCGGCGCTATCTGGAGATGGAGACCGACCCAGCGGAGCGCGAGCGCGCTGAGGTGATCGTCCAGCGGCTGGCAGGGGCGCAGGAGCGCGCGCTGCGTGCAAACTCCGGAGGCGAGGATGACTCGCCCGAGGAGGAGGGCGCGCCGGGCGCGGGGGCTCGCTCCTCCCACGACCGCCCCCCGGGGAAGCTGGACGAATGGGTGTACGGCACCGCGGGGTTGAGCCTGGCGGCGCTGACACTCGGCGTGGTGTTTGGAATCCGAGCCCTGGTCAAGCATCCTGGAGGTTCCCCGAAGACGGGACCTGGCGAGAGCGCCAGCGATCTGCAGGCCGACGCCGCCAGTGCTCACGACATGGCGCTGATCGCGGACGTGTCGTTTGGCGTGGCGGTCGTCAGTGGTGTGGCGGCGTCGCTGCTGTATTTCGGTCGCAGCCCAGATCAGCGGCCGACCCGGCACGCGATCCTGGATCCGGTCCCGTACGGAATCACGTATCGAGGCAGCTTCTGATGCGTGCAGGGCAGGGCGTCAGGGCGCTGCTCGTGGTGCTGGGCGGGCTAGGGGGCCTGGCTTGGGGATGTAGCGTGGCGCTCCCCGGGGAGCTCGATCGCATCGAGTGTCGCAGCGAAGGGGTCATCGGGGCGCCGGTTTGTGACCCCGGCCAAATCTGCTCGAGCGGGGTGTGCACCGAGTGCGCCAGCAGCGAACGCTGTGGGAACGGTCTGGACGACGACTGCAATGGAGCGGCTGACGACGGTTGCGGCGGAGGGGGACCGGGGGATTGGGGGGAGAGTTGCGCTGGGGACGACGGCTGCAGTCCGAGCTTCCTCTGCGTTGCTCAGCGCTGTACCCGCACCTGCTGTCGCTCGGAGGACTGTGGGGTTGGCTGGGTGTGCTCCAGCGGCGGGATCTGCCAGGAGGCAGCGCTGCTCAACCGGAGCGTCGGACTGCTGCGAGCGGGGGAGCTGTGCGGTGAGCCTAGCGAGTGTCGCAGCGGCCTGTGCGAGAGTGGGCGCTGCATCGACACGTGCTGCGCCCACAGCGACTGTGGTGGTGGCCTCACCTGCGCAATTAATCCGAGCGGAAATATTTGTCGACCGGGCACGGGCCTGACGTACGGTTCGACCTGCAGCGACAACGACCAGTGCGCGGCCAACCTGTGCCGTAACGTCGCGACCGGCGTAAAGCTGTGTAGCAGCCCATGTTGCTCCAGCTACGACTGTGGAAGCTTCAACGTCGCTGGCCTGCGCGTGGAGATGGCCTGCGGCTACCCAAGCGGCGTGGGAGCTGCCTGCGTCGCGGGGAGTTTCGGCAATGGAGCCGTTGGTGCCGCATGCTCAGGTGGTGGTGATTGCCGTTCGGGGATCTGCGGACCCGATGGTGCCTGTAGCGACGCCTGCTGCAGCGACGCTGACTGTCCGGCTGCGGGTTTTCGTTGCCGCCGCCCTCTCGTTTCTCAGCGCCGCTGCCCTCGCGACGGATATCGCGAAGCTGAAGAAGGCACTGCTGATCCTGCATGCACCGCTCGACGCGGTCGTCGGCATCGACAACGCCGCCGAGATCTTCCGCGCCGCGCGCCATCCCAAAAGCT